>DASXDB010000132.1:0-44558 GCA_036490895.1 Gaiellaceae bacterium | reverse complement strand
GAACACGCCGCGCTGGCCGCCGCTGTCGGCCGGCTTCAGCACCGCCGGGAACCCGACCTCGTCGCCGGCACGCCGCGTCTCGGACAGCGTCCGCACGGCGGCGAAGCGCGGCTGCGGCACGCCCGCCTCGGCCAGCCGGCGGCGCATCGCGACCTTGTGCGTCATCAGGTGCGCGGTCGCCGTGCCGATCCCCGGTAGGCCGCGGGCTTCGGCGACGGCGGCGACGACCGGGACCGCGCGATCGGCGGACACCGTGAGCACGCCGTCGATCTTCAGGCGCGCGGTCGCCTTCAGCACCGCCTCGACGTCGGAGAAGTCGACGACCTTCGCGATGTCCGCCTCCGGGAGCCCCGGTGCGTCGGGGTTTCGATCGACGGCCGCGACGCGAAGGCCCAGCTCTTTCGCCCGGAGAATCGCACGGCGCTGGTGGCGGCCTGCGCCGACGAAGAGAACGGTCCGCACGGACGTCCGATCCTACTTCGGCGCGACAGCAGACCGCAGCAGCTCGAGCGTCCCCTCGACGTCGATCGGCGAGCTGAAGCGCGCCGCCTGCTGCACTGCAATACCGTCGAACACGATCCCGAGGAACCGGCCGAGCGTGTCGAGCGACACGTCGTCGCGGATCTCGCCGGTCTCCTGCAGCCGCCGGTAGTGCGCCTCGAGCGCCGCTTGGCCTTCCGGGTTGAGCGCCCGCCAGCGTTCGCGCAGCTCTGGGTCGGTCCGCAGCATCCGCGACGCGTCGAGGTACACGCCGATCCACTCGGGGTCGTCCTCGACGATGTGACGCACGACACCCTCCCACCCGCGCTCGAGCCACAGGTCGATGAGCCGGCGCTGGTCCTCCTGCGCGAGCGCGACGAACAGATCGAGCTTCGAGGGGAAGTAGCTGAACACCGCGCCGCGCGAGAGGCCGATCTCCCGCTCCAGCACCTCGACCGTCGCGCCGGCGTAGCCGTGCTCGCCGAAGGCGCGGCGCGCGCCCGCTGCGATCTGGCGGCGGCGCTCCTCCCGGTGGGCGTCGGAGACCTTGGGCATGGCCGCAGTTTACAAAAACGTATGGACGTACTATATTCGCCGGCATGAGGAACCTGACTCTGACGGCGCTGCTCACCGCCGAGGCCGTCTCGAGCACCGGCAGCGCGATGACCTTCGTGGCGCTGCCCTGGTTCGTGCTCGCGACCACGGGCTCCCCGACCCGGATGAGCATCGTGCTCGCCGCGGAGATCCTCCCGATGGCGCTGCTCGGGATCCCGAGCGGCTCGGTGGTCGCGCGCCTCGGCGCGCGCACGTCGATGCTCGTTTCCGACCTGTTGCGCGCGCCGCTCGTGGCGCTCGTGCCCCTCCTCCACTGGACGGGCCACCTCACGTTCTCGCTCCTCGTCCTCATCGTCTTCGTGCTCGGCATCTTCATGACGCCGTATATCGCGTCGCAGCGCTCGATCATCCCCGAGGTCCTCGGCGACGACGAGAAGGCGGTCGCGAAGGCCTCGGGCATGTTCGGCGGTGCGCAGCACCTGCCGATCGTGATCGGCCCGGCGATCGCCGGCGCGCTGATCGCCTGGATCGGGACCGCGCCGCTGCTCGTCGTCGACGGCGCGACGTTCCTTTTCGCGTTCGTCGTCGTGCTCACGCTCGTGCGCGGGGGCGAGCCGGTTGCTGACGACGAGGACAGCCGCGGCCTCATGGCAGGTGTGCGCTACATCTGGCGCGACCCGCTCCTTCGCAGCTTCAGCCTGATCACGATCGTGCTCGACGGAGCCGCGAACGGGATCACGGTCGCGGTCCCGCTGCTCGCCTACACGCGCTACGACCGGAACCCGCACATCGTCGGCTGGATCTTCACCGCGTTCGGCATCGGCGCGATCACCGGCTCCGTGCTCGTGATGAAGCTGCTCGACCGGTTCGCACCACTGAAGCTCGCGGCGTTCGGGATCGTCGCGGCGACGCTGCCGCTGTGGATCGTCGTCGCACCGGTGCCGTGGCCGGTCGTCGGCATCGCGGTCGTCCTGTGCGGGCTCTTCGTGCCGATGGTCAACGCGCCGATCATGGGGATCATCACGGCGCGGCCTCCGGCCGCCCTGCGCGCGAAGGTGATGACCGCCGTGATGGCCGCCAGCGGCTCGTGCGGACCGCTCGGGCGGATAGTCATCGGCCCGCTGTACCGCTACCACGGGAATGCCGCGGTCTGGACCGAGATCGCCGGTGGGATGAGCATCGGCGCGATCGCCTTCGTCATCGTGGCGTGGCGCGCGCCGGCTGAAGTCGAGGCCGCAGTCGTCACCGCCTAGCGCGTACCCTTCTGCGGATGCTGGAGGGCAAGCGGATCTTCATCAGCGGCGGCGCGGGCTTCATCGGCACGACGCTCGCGCGTGAGCTCGTCGACCGGAACGAGGTCGTCGCCTACGACAGCCTCCACCGCGACTCGCTCTCGGGCACAGGCCTCGGTGACCATCCGAACTTCACGCTCGTGCAGGGTGACATCCTGGACGCAGATGCGTTTCGCGCCGCCGCCGACGGCGCGACGCACTTCGTGCACTGCGCGGCGATCGCCGGAGTGGACACCGTTCTGCAGAGCCCGGTCCGCGTCATGCGCGTCAACGTGATCGGCACCTACAACGCGCTCGAAGCGGCGCTCGCCACTCTGCCGACGCTCGAGCGGTACGTCGACTTCTCCACGAGCGAGGTGTTCGGGACCCACGCCCTGAATGTCGAAGAAGGTCACGTCTCGACGATCGGCTCCGTCGGAGAGGCGCGCTGGACGTACGCCGTGTCAAAGCTGGCCGGCGAGCACATGGCACACGCCTACCACGACGAGCTCGGCCTGCCGGCGGTGACCGTGCATCCGTTCAACATCTTCGGGCCCGGTCAGATCGGCGGCGGTGCGATTCGCGCCTTCATCGAGGCCGCTCTCGCCGGCCGTGACCTGACGATCCACGGCGACGGCTCGCAGATCCGCGCCTGGACGTATGTGAGCGACATGGTCAGCGGCGTCCTCGCGTGCCTCGAGCACGAGGCGGCGGTCGGCCAGGCGTTCAACATCGGGAACCCGCGCGGCGCCGTGACGATCTACGACCTCGCGCAGCGCATCAAGCGGCTGAGCGGCGCAGACGGGGAGATCGTCTTCCAGCCCTTGCATTACGCGGACGTCGAGCTTCGCATCCCGAACGTGAAGAAGGCTCGTGAGGTGCTCGGCTGGGAGCCCGCGGTCGAGCTCGACCAAGGCCTCGAAAAGACGATCGCGTGGTACCGGACCAAAGCACTCGCATCCGCCTAGGCCGTCCGGACACCGGCGAGGAGGAGCTCGACGAGGTGCGCGGGGTCCTCGAGAGCGGCATGCTCACGATGGGCCCGAAGGTCGAGGAGTTCGAAGCCGGGCTCGCGCGCGCGTGCGAGGTCGAGCACGCGCTCGCCGTCAGCTCCGGGACCGCTGCGCTCCATCTCGCGGTGCTCGCGTTCGGGCTCGAGCCGGGCGACGAGGTGCTCGTGCCCGCGTACACGTTCCCCGCGACCGCGAACGTTGTCGCGCTGGCAGGGCTCCGTCCCGTGCTGGTCGACGTCGACCCGGAGACCATGAACATCGATCCGGAGCGGATCGAGGTGAGGCTCCGGACGAAGGCGCTCCTCGCGGTGCATCTGTTCGGCCGGCCGCTGCGCCTGCACGACCTGCCGGAGGTGCCGCTCCTCGAGGACGCCGCGGGCGCGCTCGGCGCGCGCTACCGCGGCCGGGCCTGCGGCAGCCTCGGCGTCGCCGGCTGCCTCAGCTTCCATCCGCGCAAGATCGTCACGACCGGGGAGGGCGGCGCTGTCACGACGAACGACGAGGCCTTCGCGGCCGAGGTGCGCCTCCTTCGCAACCACGGCTGGCGCTCGCTCGCCCCGGCCGAGATGGCCGTGCCGGGCCTCAATTACCGCCTCTCGGACATCCTCTGCGCCGTCGGGATCCCCCAGCTCGCGCGGCTCGACGAGCTGCTCGCCACGCGCACGCGGATCGCCGCGGGCTACAGCGAACGGCTCGCGCACCTCCCGGTGCTGCTCCCCGATGCCGATCCCGGCGACCTGCACGGCTGGCAGGCCTACGTGATCCAGGTCGACGACCGCGACCGCGTGCTGGCCGAGCTCCGGTCGCAGGGGATCGAGGCGCAGATCGGCACCTACTCGCTGCCGCTCCTCGGCGCCTACCGCGACCAGGGCGAGTTCCCCGGCGCCCGCCGCGTCTTCGAGCGGGCGCTCGCGCTGCCGTTCCACACGCGCCTCACGGAGGGCGAGCTCGACCGGGTCGCGGAGGCGCTCGGCGAGTCGCTCTCCGGTCGTCGGTGACGGCGCTCGCGCTTCCGCAGGTTCGCTCACGGCCCCGGGCGGCCCGCGCCGCGGCGCTCCTCCTCGTCGGGATCGCGGGCCTCGCGATCCGGATCTGGATCGATCGATCTGCAGTCGGCGTCCCCGACTCGGACGAGGCGGTCGTCGGCCTGATGGTGCGGCATGCCCTGCACGGGCATCTCGACACGTTCTACTGGGGCCAGGGATACGGGGGCACGCAGGAGATCCTTCTGACGGTGCCGCTCTTCGCCGTCTTCGGCGCGAGCTACACCGCCCTTCGTGCCGTGCCGATCGCGCTGAACGCACTCGCGGCAGTCCTGCTCTGGCGGGTCGGGCGGAGGACGGTCGGCGAGCCGGCCGCGACGCTCGCGGCGGTGCTCATGTGGCTCTGGTTCCCGGACAACCTCGTCCTCGTGACGCGCCAGCTGGGCTTCTACGGCAGCAACCTCGTCTACGGCTCGCTGCTCCTGCTGCTCGTGCTCCGCGTGGTCGAACGGCCTACCACCCTCCGCGCGGCGCTGCTCGGTCTCACGCTCGGGCTCGCGTTCTGGCAGACCCTGCAGATCGTCCCGCTCGCGATCCCGGCGCTCGGCTGGCTGGTGTGGAAGGAGCCGCGCGCGCTCCGGCAGGCGTGGGCCGCAGCGGCGGGGGCGGTCGTCGGTGCGCTCCCGTGGCTCGTCTGGAACATCCGCCACGACTGGGCGTCGCTTCTGCCGCGTGCCGACGCCCATCAATACGCGCACAGCCTGCGCCTATTCGCCTCGCCGCTCCTGCCGATGACGCTCGGTCTACGGACGCCGGTCACGGGGGCGTTGGTCGTGCCGTCGAAACTGCTCGTCACGGGCGTCTACCTTGCGCTGCTCGCGCTGTGCGGATACGGCGTCGTCACCAGCCGGCGGCGAAGCACCGCCCTCCTCTACGCGGTCGTGCTCCTCTTCCCGTTCGTCTGGGCGATCTCCCGCCGGGTGACGTTCCTGTCCGCGACACCGCGCTTCTTGATCGTCCTCACGCCCGTGATCGCGCTGCTCGTCGCGCAGCTCGGGCGGAGCGTCGCGAAGGCGGTGGTGGTTGTCGCGCTCGCTGTCGCGGTGTCCATCGTCAGCGTTCATCGCATGGACATCGATGCGCGAACCGTCGATCCCGACGGGGTCGAAAAGGCGCCGCGCGACCTCCACGGGCTTGTCGGCACGCTCGACCGCGCGCGCATCGACTACGTCTACGCCGACTATTGGATCGCCTACCGTCTCGCCTTCGACACGCACGAGCGGATCGTCGGCTCGGAGCTCGGGCCGCAGGGCGTCTCGCTGCGGAACGGCGCCGTCGTCCGGCCCGCCGGCGTAGCGCCGCGCTACCCGCCGTACGCGCGCCGGGTCGCTGCGAACCGCCACGCGTTCGTCTACTTCCGACGTTCCTCGTCGCTGCCGTTTCCGAGAGAGCTGGTCGCGGCGGGCTATCACCGCGTCGTGACGGGTCCGTTTGCCGTCTACCTGCCGGCGGGAACATGACCTCCACGGCGCTGGCCGCGCCCTCTCGCCGGTGGCACCCGCGGCTCGTCGCCGCTTCGCTCGTGTTCGTGCTCGCCTGCCTGGTGGCAGTCGGCGGCCTGCTCACGAGCTCGCATCCCGGCGACGTGGGCCACTACCAGACGTTCGGTGCGCGCCTCAAGGACGGGCTCTATCCCTACGGCTCCGGCTTCTACCTCGAGTACCCGCCGTTCGCGATCCCGGTCTTCGCGTTGCCGGAGTTCATTGCCTCGTCCCACTACCTCTTCGTCTTCAAGCTGTCGATGCTCGTGTGCGGACTCGCGGCGCTCTGGCTCGCCTACGGGGTCGCCTCGCGGCTCTACGGGCGCAAGGGGACTGCCGTTGCCGTTCTCGCCGTCCCCGCGCTCGCGCCCGTGCTCCTCGGCCCGACGTACCTGAACCGGTTCGATCCGTGGCCCGCCGCGCTCACCGCGCTAGCCCTACTGCTGTTCGCGCGCGACCGTTCGACCGCAGGCGCGTTCGTGCTCGCGCTGGCGTTCGCTGCGAAGACGTATCCGGCTGCGGTGGTCCCTGTGGCGGCGATCTGGGTCTGGCGGCGCGGGGGTGCCCGAGAGCTCGCTCGCGCGGTGGCGAGCTTCGCTGCTGCGTGCCTCGTGGTCTACGCACCGTTCGTGCCGCACATCGGAGGCCTCGGCAACAGCTACTACACCCAGCTCAAGCGGCATCTCCAGATCGAGAGCGCAGGCGCCTCGGTCCTGCTGGTCGGCGACAAGCTGGGGGTGAACACGATCCACTGGTTCCGCGGTATGTCGGTCGACCTGCGCGGCCCCGCGGCCGGCGCCATCGGGGCGGCGACGAGCGTCCTGCAGCTTGCCGCGATCGTCGCCGTCGCAGTCGTGTACTTCAGGAGCCGGCGAGCGGACGTCGAGACGTTCATGACGGCGGCGGCCGCCGCAGTTGTCGCCTTCGTGGCGTTCGGACGCGTGTACTCACCGCAGTACACCGTGTGGCTCGTCCCGCTCGTGCCGATGCTCGTGCCGGCGATCGCCGTCCCCGCGGCGGCGCTCGTCGGGCTCATCCTCGTCCTCACCCAGGTGAACAATCGCTGGGGCGACTGGGGCCTCCGGCACGTGGACTGGACCGTCTGGGTCGTGAGCGCGCGCAACCTCTCCACGATCCTGCTCTTCGTGCTGCTCCTGGAGTCGCTGCGGCGGGCTGGCAGATCGCTCTTGACAGAATAGTAAGTCATCACTAACCTACGGCGCATGGTGGTGACGGAACGCAAGTCGAAGGAGGCCCGGCGCGAGGAGATCCTCGACGCCGCGCTCGGCGTGTTCGCCGAGCACGGTCTCCATGGCGCCTCGACCGAGGAGATCGCGAAGCGGGCGGGCATCTCGCAGCCGTACGTCTTCCGGCTCTTCGGCACGAAGAAGGAGCTGTACCTCGCGGTCGTCGCCCGGTGCTTCCGCCAGACGCTCGAGCTCATGCAGCGGGCGGCCGAAGGGAAGCGCGGTGAGGAGGCGCTGCGGGCGATCGGCCAGGCCTACGGCGAGCAGCTCGCGTCCGACCGCGTCTACCTGCGCGCGCAGATGCAGGCGTACGCCGCGAGCGACGATCCCGCCGTCGCGGCGATCGTCCGCGGCGGCTTCGGCGACCTCGTCGCCTACGTCGAGCGCGTCTCGGGGCTCGAGGTCCAGGACATCTCGCGCTTCTTCGCCAACGGCATGCTGATGAACGTGCTCGCCTCGATGCACGCACCGGACGAAGAGTGGGGCCGACGGCTGCTCGAGGGCTGCAAGGACGGGATGGAGCCGTAAGGCGTTCTCTCTTTTTTTCGCAAGGAGGTAAGTAATGACTCACAAATCGACAACGAACATCTGGTGGACCTTCGCGATCACCTCGCTCGCCCTCTTCATGGTCACCCTGGACAACCTCGTCGTGACCACGGCCCTGCCGGTGATCCGTAAGGACCTGCACGCCGGGATCAGCGGCCTCGAGTGGACTGTCAACGCGTACACCCTGACGTTCGCGGTGCTGCTTCTCACCGGTGCGGCCCTCGGCGACCGCTTCGGGCGCCGGCGGCTGTTCGCGATCGGGATCACGATCTTCACGGCGGCGTCCGCAGCTGCGGCGCTAGCTCCGACGATCGGCGCCCTCGACGCGGCCCGTGCGGTCCAGGGGCTCGGCGGCGCGATCGTCATGCCGCTGACGCTCACCATCCTCTCGGCCGGCGTGCCGGAAGAGCGACGCGGCGTGTTCCTCGGCGCGTGGGGCGGCATCAGCGGCCTCGCCGTCGCGTTCGGCCCGCTCGTCGGCGGCGCCGTCGTCAGCGGCTTCTCGTGGCACTGGGTCTTCTGGCTCAACGTGCCGGTCGGCATCGCGCTGCTCGCGCTCGTGCCGCGCCTCGCGGAGACGAAGGGGCCCTTCGGCCGCGTCGATCTCCCCGGCCTCGCCCTCGCGAGCGGCGGCCTGTTCGGGATCGTCTGGGGCCTCGTCCGTGGCAACTCCGTCGGCTGGGGCTCGGCCGAGATCGTCGGTGCGCTCGTCGCAGGCGCCGTCGTGGTGGCCGTGTTCGTCGCGTGGGAGCTGCGCACCGAGCACCCGATGCTGCCGATGCGGTTCTTCCGCAACCGGACGTTCGCCCTGGCCAACGTCGCGTCGCTGATGATGAGCTTCGGGATGTTCGGCGCGATCTTCCTGCTCGCACAGTTCTTCCAGACGGTGCAGGGGTACTCGCCGCTCGGCTCGGGCCTGCGTGTCCTGCCGTGGACGGCGATGCCGATGATCATCGCGCCGATCGCGGGCGCGCTGTCCGACCGCATCTCCGCGAGCCGCATCATCGGCACCGGGCTCGCGCTGCAGGCGATCGGCCTCGGCTGGATCGCAGCGGTCTCGGCGCCGACGACGCCTTACGCGGAGCTGATCCTCCCGTTCGCGGTCTCCGGAGTCGGCATGGGCATGTTCTTCGCTCCGATTGCCAACGTGATCCTCGGTTCCGTGCGGAACGAGGAGGAAGGGCAGGCGTCCGGCGCCAACAATGCGATCCGCGAGCTCGGCGGCGTGTTCGGCGTCGCGATCCTCGCCTCGGTCTTCTCGCACTACGGGGGGTACGCAAGCGGCGGCTCGTTCGTCGACGGGATGACGCCCGCGGTCTGGATCGGCGCGGCGGTCGTCGCCGTCGGTTCGCTGGCCGCGTTCGCGATCAGGCTGAAGCCGAAGTCGGCCGAGGTCGTCGCGCTCGAGCCGGCGCTGGAGAACGCCGCATAGCATCTGCTTCGTGACCCTTGCGGACTTCGACCGCGTCCCCTTGACGTTCGGCCCGTCGCCGGTGCACCCGCTGCGACGGCTCACCGAGCATCTCGGGGGCGCGGTCGACATCTGGATGAAGCGCGAGGACTGCAACTCCGGCCTCGCGTACGGCGGGAACAAGGTCCGCAAGCTCGAGTACCTCGCCGCCGACGCGCTCGCGCAGGGCTGCGACACGCTCGTCTCGATCGGCGGCGTGCAGTCGAATCACACACGTCAGGTCGCCGCGGTCGCGGCGCATCTCGGGCTCGGCTGCGTCCTCGTGCAGGAGCACTGGGTCGAGTGGCCCGACGCCGTCTACGACAAGGTCGGGAACATTCTCCTGTCGCGGATCATGGGAGCGGACGTGCGCCTCGATCCGGGCGGCTTCGACATCGGGTTCCGGCCGAGCTGGGAGCGGGCGCTCTCGGATGTCGAAGAGCGTGGGGGGAAGCCGTACGCGATCCCGGCCGGCGCGTCGGACCATCCGCTCGGCGGCCACGGGTTCGCGCGCTGGGCCTACGAGCTGGAGGAGCAGGAGTGCGAGCTCGGGGTCTTCTTCGACACGATCGTGGTCTGCGCGGTTACCGGCTCCACGCACGCGGGGATGATCGCCGGGTTCGCCGACCAGGAACGGCCGCGGCGCGTGCTCGGGATCGACGGCTCGGCGACGGTCGAGCAGACGTGGGCGCAGGTCGCGCGGATCGCTCGCGCCACCGCCGATGCGATCGGGCTCGGTCGCGAGTTGCGCGACGACGAGATCGTCCTGCTCGACGAATGGCACGCGGGCACCTACGGGATTCCGGACGCGAAGACGATCGAGGCGATCCGGCTCTGCGCACGGCTCGAAGGCGTCATCACCGACCCCGTGTACGAGGGCAAGTCGATGGCTGCGCTGATCGACCTCGTTCGGGATGGGCGAATCGAACCGGGCTCGCGGGTGCTGTACGCCCACCTGGGCGGCCAGCCCGCGGTGAACGGCTACGCCGGCGCCTTCTGAGCGTCGACCACCCGCGCCGCGACCGCCGCGACGGCGGCCGCGATCGCTGCGAGCACGATGAACGACACGCGGAGGGACGACGCTTGCGCGACGAGCCCGACGAGCGGCGGCCCGGTCAGCAGGCCGAGGTAGCCGATCGTCGTAACCGTCGCCACCGCCGTCGCTGCGTCCGGGCGTCGCCCGGCGATGCCGAAGATGACCGGCGCGTTGAGCGAGACGCCGATGCCTCCGACCGCGAGACCGACGAGCGCGACCGGCGTGTCCGGGCTCAGTGCCGCGAGCACGCAGCCGAGCGTGCCGACCACGGCCCCGCCGACGATCAGTGCGCGGTCGCCGATGCGCCCCGCCGCCTGGCCGAAGAACCGTCCCGCCGCCATCGACGCGCCGAAGACACCCGGGCCGAGGCCGCTCACGGTTGGGCTCGCGTGGTGCACGCGCGCCAGAAAGAGCGCGCTCCAGCTCTCGGTGCCGCCCTCGACGACGAATGCCGCCGTGCCCAGCAGGCCGATCACGATGAGCGGTTTCGTGAGGCGCATCGCGCGCGACTGCTCGGTGTGCACCGGCGCCGCGTCGCCGATCGCGGCGAAGGCGTTCACGAGGATGAGGAACGACACCGCGAGGAGGATTGGCTCGCGTCCCGCGCCGGCACCGAGCGCGATCCCGGAGGTGACCGAGCCGACGAGGATCCCGACCGAGTAGAGGCCGTGCGCGAGCGGCATGAGTCGCTTCCCCGTGACGCTCTCGATCCGGCCGGCGTTCGCGTTGACGGCCACGTCGAAGGAGCCCGACGCCGCGCCGGCCGCAGCGAGGGCGAGGACGAGCGTGGGGAAGGAGCCGGCGAGCCCGGGCAGCGTCGTCGCAGCCGCGAATGCCGCGGCGCAATAGGCGGCGGCGCGCGCGCCGAAGCGTGCGACGATCGGCCCCGCGATGAAGAACATCGTGGGCACCGAGCCGACGGAGACGAAGAGGAGCGCGATGCCGAGCCCGCCCTTCGAAAGGTTCGTCGCGTCCTGCACGCTCGGCAGCACCGACGCCCACGCGCCCCAGAAGAGCCCGAGCGTCGTGAAACCGGCGAGGGTGGTCGACCGACGCGGAACCATCGCGTCAGACATCCATCCGACTCCTCTCGGACAGACGAGCGACGTTCGTCTGACGCGGCGGCTCCCGCCGGCCAGGGCTGGGCGGGACGCGCGGCCGAGACAGCCGAGGCCGAATGCGCACCCTGGCAGCAGCAGGCGTTTTCACGTTTCCGTCGCAATCCCGTGACGGTCCATCATTGAGCTTCGTCTGACGTACGACTGGTGTCTGTCAGACGCTCGGCCCCTCGGTTCAGGCGTCTCGAGCCGCCCGGACCGCAGCCGCTCCATCCCAGGCGGGATCGGGCTCCCAGAGGGCCCACCACGCATCCCACCAGTGGCCCTTCGTTGCGAGCTCGGCCTCGAGCCGTCGTCCTTCCGCGCGGATGCCACCGGCCTGATCTTGGGTGAAACGGCCCTCCTCGACGCGCAGGTCGAGCAGCTCGTCGTCCTTCCATTCGATGCGGCCGTCCGGGTGGAGGATCAGATCGAGCTCGAGATCCTGCGTGTCGTACCCGATGTCCGTGCGCCGGAACGGCTCCTGCAGGTTCAGGTACCAGCTCCGGAACTCACGCTCCTCGCCGTGCCAGAAGACCCAGGCCGCGTATGCGTCGCCGGGGCGCTGCAGCATGAGCACGCCGTGCCCTTGCCAGCACTGCCGGTCCGCCCACGGGTGAGACTCGGGCCCGGGTGGGAACGTGAATGGTGCGCCCGTGGGGATGTACGTCGCCAGCAGGTCCGGCTCGTCGCGCACGACGATCACCGGGACCTCGAGCCACACCCACCCGTCGTTCCGCACCTCGCGACGCACGATCGTCTCGCCTGCCTGCCACACGTGCCGGACCCTACGAGGTGCTGGTTAGGGTCTCGTTCGATGGACGTATCGATCGTCGTCACCATGCTGAACGAGGAGCGCTCGGTCGAGGAGCTGCACCGCCGCATCGCGGCGGCGCTCGACGGGCGCGAGTGGGAGGCGATCTTCGTCGACGACGGCTCGACCGACGGCACGTTCGCCGCCCTGCGCACGGCGCACGAACGCGACCCGCGCGTGCGGGTCGTGCGGTTCAAGCGGAACTTCGGCCAGCACCCGGCGATGCACGCGGGCCTTGCCCGTGCGCGCGGCGACCGCATCGTGACGATGGACGGCGATCTTCAGAACGAGCCCGAGGACATCCCGAGGCTGCTCGAGCCGCTCGATCGGGTCGACGTGGCCTCGGGCCGGCGCATCGCGCGCCGCGACTCGCCGGGCCGCACGCTGCCGAGCCGCGTCATCAACGGTCTCCTGCGCGCGTTCACGCGCGTCGACATCTCGGACTTCGGCTGCGCCTTCAACGGCTACCGCCGGTCGGCGATCGAGCCGATGCTCGGCGCGATCGGCAGGCAGAAGTTCACGAAGGCGCTCGTGCTCTCGAGCGGCGTCTCCGTCGAGGAGGTCGACGTTTCGCACGCCTCGGCGGCGCACGGCTCGCGCTATTCGCCGTTCCGGCTCGTGCGGCTCGCGCTGCACGTCGTCGCCGGCTTCTGGCCGCAGCCGGTGCAGTGGATCGGCGTCACGCTCGGTGTCGTGTGCACCCTGGCGTCCGCCGCGCTCGGGGCCTACGGCGTCGGCTACTGGATCGTGCACAGCAACTTCCCGGGCCCGCTCCTCGCCGGAGCAGGCATAGTGCTCGTCCTCGGCATCCAGGGCTTCGTCCTGGCGCTGATCGGAGAGTCGTTGGGCAGGGTCCAGCGGGACGTCGAAGGAAGGCCGCTGTACACGATCGAGGAGGAGCTGTGACCGTAGGCTTGAAGCGCGTTCTGGTTACAGGTGGCGCGGGGTTCATCTCGTCGCACTTCGTGCGCCACCTCCTCGAGGCCACCGATCACCAGGTCGTCACGCTCGACGCGCTCACGTACGCGGGGAACCTCGAGAACCTCGCCGACGTGATGAGCCATCCCCGGCTCTCGTTCGTGCACGGCGACATCCGCGACGCCGGGCTCGTGCGCGAGATCGTCGGCGGCGTCGACGTGATCGTCAACGCGGCTGCGGAGTCCCACGTCGAGAAGTCGATCGAGCACGGCGCGTCGGAGTTCGTGACGACGAACGTCGAAGGCACGCAGATCCTGCTCGACGCGATTCGCGACACACCCGTCGAGCGCTTCATCCTGATCTCGTCGTCGGAGGTGTACGGCACCGCGGAGCGCGTGCCGATGGACGAGGAGCATCCGCTCAACCCGCGCTCGCCTTACGCGGCGACGAAGGCAGGCGCCGACCGGCTCGCATACTCGTACTGGACGACCTACGAGCTGCCCGTCGTGATCGTGCGGCCGTTCAACAACTACGGCCCGCGCCAGCATCCGGAGAAGGTCGTGCCGCGCTTCATCACGCAGGCGCTTGCCCACGAGCCGCTGACGATCCACGGCGACGGTCATGCGTCGCGAGACTGGCTGTACGTGCTCGACGACGCCGAGGCGATCGAGGCGGTGATCGCGGCGCCGATCGAGGACATCGCGGGCGAGGTGATCAACGTCGCGACGGGCATCGACATCTCGGTGCGCGACATCGCGGCGATGGTCCTGGAGTCGCTCGACCGGCCGTCCGACCACGTGCAGAACGTGCCGGAGCGGCTCGGCCAGGTCGACCGGCACATCGGCACGACCGAGAAGGCGGCGCAGCTGCTCGGCTGGCGCGCCGCGACCAGCTTCGAGGTCGGCCTGGAGCGCACCGTCGCGTGGTATCGCGACAATGAGGCCTGGTGGAGGGCGATACTCGCTCGGGAAGCCCGCGCCTTCTCGTCCTAGGCGCAGGTCCCGCACAGCTCGGGCTGCTGGAGGCGGCGCATGAACGCGGCCTCTGGGTGGCGGTGGTCGACCGCGACCCGGCCGCACCGGGGTTCCGGTTCGCCGACCGCCGCTGCATCCTCTCGACCGAGGACGAGCCGGCGATCGAGCGCCTGATCACTGCGCTCGAGATCGACGGCATCGTCTCGCCGGGCACCGACTGGCCGGTCGGTGTGGCCGCGCGCGTCGCCGAGCGCACCGGGCTGCCGCATCCGATCGGGCCGCCGACGGCGGTGCTCGCCACCAACAAGCTGCGTCAGCGCGAGCGGCTCGGGGAGGCGGGCGTGCCGCAGCCGCGCTGGTGGGTGATCGGCGGCGAGGACGCGCCGCCGGAGGTGTCGGGGCCGGTCGTCGTCAAGGCGCCGGACCGGCAGGGGCAGAAGGGGCTGACGCTCGTCGAGGACTCCGCCGAGCTGCCCGCCGCGATCGAGCAGGCGCGCAGTGCCGCACGGAACGGCCTGGCGCTCGTCGAGGAGCTCGTCGACGGGCCCGAGGTGACCGTGGTCGGCTTCTCGGTGGGCGGCGCACTTCAGTGCTTGACGATCACGGATCGCGTGGTCGCCGAACCGCCTGCGTTCGGCGTGGCGCTCGCGCACGTCTGGCCCTCGGAGGTGTCGGACACCATGGAGGTGTCCGACACCGTTGCGCGCGCCCTCACGGCGCTCGGGATCCGCGATGGCCCTTCCTACACGCAACTCCGCATCGGCCCGGAAGGGCCGCAGGTGATCGAGGTCGCCGCCCGGCTCGGCGGGGGGCACGACGCCGAGCTGGTCGAGGCCGTGACAGGTGTCGACCTGAACGGCCTCGCGATCGCCTCGGCGGTCGGATCCGAGCCTTTGTTGACTCGACACAGCGTCGAGGTCGGGGGCGCCGTGACCAGGTTCCTCGTTGCCCCGCCGGGTGTGCTGGAGCGGGTCGACGTCCCGGACGATCTCGTGGGCGTCCGGCGCATCCGGATCTACCGCGAGCCCGGGTTCGTGTTCACGCCGCTCCGCCGCGGAGCCGACCGCGCCGGCGCGATCCTCGCCACCGGCCGGGATCGCGACGAAGCGCTCGCGCGGGCGAACGCCGCCGCGGACCGCATACGCTTCGTGACCGCAGATGCCGGAAGTCTCCGCGAAGCGATCTGAATTTCTCTCCTTCCAGCCGCCCGCGATCTCCGACGCCGAGATCGAGGCGGTCGCGGCAACGCTCCGCTCCGGCTGGCTGACGACCGGGCCGCGCACCGCCGAGCTCGAGGCGCGCATGCGCGACTACCTCGAGGCGAGGCACGTGCTCGCGGTCTCCTCGGGCACGGCGGCGCTCCACCTGTCGCTCGTCGCGCTCGGCGTTGGGCCCGGCGACGAGGTGATCACGACGTCGCTGACCTGGCCCGCAACGGCGAACGTGATCGTCCACACCGGCGCGACGCCGGTGTTCGCGGACATCCGCGACGACACGCTTAACATCGACGCCGACGCGGTGCGGTCGCTGATCAACGAGCGGACGAAGGCGATCATGCCCGTCGACCTCTACGGCCAGCCCGCGGATCTCGACGACCTGATGGCGCTCGGCCTGCCGGTCGTCGAGGATGCGGCCCACGCGGTGGAGTCGCGCCACCGTGGCCGCAAGGTCGGCGCGATCTGCGACCTCACGTGCTTCTCGCTCTACGCGACCAAGAACATCGCGGCCGGGGAGGGCGGGCTCATCTCGACGAACCGCGACGACCTCGCCGAGGCGATCGACGACCTTCGCGTCATGCGGCGCGGGCACGGATCGACGTACGACATCGCCGTTCCCGGCTACAAGGCGAACCTCAGCGACGTCCTCTCGTCGATCGCGCTCGTGCAGCTCGACAAGATCGAGGAGCACGCGGAGATCAGGAAGCGGCACGTCGCGATCTACGAGGAAGGGATCGCGGGCCTTGACGGCGTCGAGGCCGTCGGCCGGGACCCGCGCGACCGGCACGCAAACCACTTGTTCGTCGTGCGCGTCACGTTCGCCGACCGCGACGTGGTGCAGCAGGCGCTCGGGGAGGAGAACATCGGCACGTCCATTCACTTCTTGCCCGTGCATCGGCTGAGCGCGTACCGCGACCGGATGGCGCCGCACCAGCCGCCGCTGCCGGTGACCGAGCGTGCGGGTGACGAGGTGCTGTCGCTGCCACTGTCACCGGCGCACAGCGACGACGACGTTCGCGATGCGGTCGCCGCGCTGCACCGCGTCCACGCGCGGCTCGCGGGATGAAGCGCTCGACCAAGATCGCCGCGACGTTGCTCGTCACGTCGGTTGCGGTCGCCTACATCCTCAGCAAGGTCGACGTCGCGAAGACGAAGGACATCATCACGTCGGCCAGCGTGCCCTGGCTGCTCGTCTCGGGAGCCCTCACGCTCGTGACGGTTCCGCCGATGGGCTGGCGCTGGCAGCGGCTGCTCTCGGTGCGCGGTGTCCGCGAGTCGGTCCCGTGGCTTACGCGCGCCTACTTCGTCTCCTATGCCGTCGGGCAGGTGCTCCCGACGTCGGTGGGAGGAGATGCGTCGCGGATCTTCGAGACCTCGCGGCGCCATCCCGGGCAGATCACGCCGATCACGGGCTCCGTCCTGCTCGAGCGCGCGCTCGGCGGGGCCGTCACCCTCCTGCTCGCGGGCATCGGGCTTCTGCTCGCGATCGGCCGCTATCCGATCGGCGCCTACCTCTGGGTCGAGCTCGTCTTCGTGCTCGGGACGATCGCGACCGCGTTCGTGTTCTTCTCCCGCACCGTCCGGCGCCGTCTCGTGTTCCTCGGTGGGGTCGCGCGCCGTCTGCGCGTCGAGAGGCCGGCGCGGGCGGTGTACGACGGGCTGCACGGCTATCGCGACCATCCGGGCACGCTGCTCGTCGTCGCGGTCGTCACGGCAGCCGCGCAGCTGACGCGCGTCGTCGCGATCTATGCGTCGGGCCGCGCGGTCGGCATCGACCTATCGCTGCTGCCGTACGTCGTGCTCGGGCCGCTTCTCTTCCTCGTGATGCTCGTGCCGTTCACCGTCAACGGCATCGGCGTGCGTGAGGCGTTCTTCGTCAGCTTCCTCGGTAAGCTCGGCATCGACCACGACCACGCGTTCGCCTGCGGCTTCCTGTTCTTCGTGATGACCATTCTGCTGGCGCTGCCCGGGGTCGTCATCGTCGTGTGGGAGAACGTGTTCGGCCGGACGCCGGTGCCTGATGGAACCGCCTGACGTCACCGTCGTCGTCGTCACCTACAACGCGCTGCCGTGGCTCGAGCAGTGCCTCGACTCGGTGGCGGGCCGCGACCTGGTGGTCGTCGACAACGGCTCGACCGACGACACGCTTGCCGTCGTGCGGGCGAAGCGGCCCGACGCGCGCATCATCGAGCAGGAGAACACGGGTATGGGCGGCGGCAACAACGCGGGCATGCGCGTCGCCACCGGGCGATACTTCTTCTTGCTCAACTCCGACGCCTGGGTGGTCGGCGACGGTCTCGAGCGACTCGTCGCCCATGCAGACGCGCACCCGGAGGCGGCCGTCGTCGGGCCACGACTCCGCAACACCGACGGAACGCTGCAGCGGTCGGTCCGCGGGGAGCCGACGCTCTGGCGTCTCGCAACCGAGTACCTGTTCATCCGGAAGCTCGCCCCTCGCACGCGGCTCCTGAACCCGCTGTACGTCGGCGGCTTCGACCACGACGAGGAGCGGGAGGCAGACTGGCTGTACGGCCCGGCGCTGCTCGTCCGCCGCGACGCGGTCGACGCGGTGGGGATGTTCGACGAGGCGTTCTTCATGTTCAGCGAGGAGACCGACTGGATGACGCGGTTCCGGCGCGCGGGGTGGAAGGTGCTGTTCTTCCCCGGCGCGGAGGTCGTGCACGTCGGCGGGGCGTCCCACGGCGGGCAGATGTACGTCGAGAACCTCCGCGGGCATCTCCGCTTCTTCGCCAAGCACGACGGGCCGAAGACGGCTGAGCGTGCACGCGTCCTGCTTCTCTGGTCGCTGCGCCTGCGTGCGCTCGTCCAGCGGCGTGAGGTGTATCGCGAAGGGATTCGCTTCCTCTCGTCCGGCAACGCAGCGACGCTGATCCGGTGATCGAGTACGTCCGCCTCGCGTTCGGCACCTTCCTCGTGCTGCTGCCCGGGCTGGCGCTCGGCCGGACGATCTCCGAAGCGGTGGCGTGGACGATGGGCGCGCTCTTCGTCGTGTGGACCGTCGTCTTCACGGTGCACTCGAACATCGAGCTCGCCGCGCTCTTGCTGGTGGCGCTGTTCGTCGCTGCGGTCGTCGTGCGCCGGCGGTTGGCGCTCGAGCGGCAGCGACCCGGTGCGGCGATCGGGATCGGCATCGTCCTGGGCTGGTTCCTCTGGCACACCGCCGGCGCTGTCGTCGGTGACGGGCTCTTCCACGAGGCGCGCGTGCGCAAGCTCGTCGACTTCGGCGACCTGCACCTCCACACGGTCGACGAGTTCAAGGACGGCGGGCTCCATCCCGGCTACGCGTTCCCGCTCTGGCACGGGCTCGACGCTCTCGTCGCCTGGTTCTCGGGCCTCGATCCTTCGGTCGTCATGCGGCACGAGGGCTCGCTCCTTGCCCCGGTGGCCGTCGCGGTCGCGTACGAGGCGGGCGTTGCGGTATTCCGCTCGCGCGCCGGCGGTGTCACGCTGGCGCTCACGCAGGTCGCGCTCTTCTGCTTCGCGCCCGGCGGCGGCGGCTCGTACGCGCAGCTCTCGCAACCGGCAAATGCGGCACGCCAGATCCTCGCTCCGGCGGCAATCGCGCTGTTCTTCTCGCGGAACTACACGGCGACCGCGGTCGTCTTCGGCACGCTCGCACTCGTTCACTCGTCGTATGCGCTGTTCATGCTCGTCCCGCTCGTCGCCCTGCTGTACCGCGAATGGCGCATGTACGTCGCGGCAGCCGTGCCGGTGGGCCTGGTGCTCGTGTGGCTGCGCCCGCTCGTGGACGAGACGCGCGGGCACAACCCGAGCGAGGCCGAGCGGCTGCGCGGGCTGCAGCAGTACGCCGACCAGCTCGTCATCTCGGGCCCGCACCACTTCAGGCTCGCGCCGGAGGTGCTCGGGCGGACGGGGGCGGTGGCGATCGCCGCGCTCTTCCTCTTGCCGCTGACCGCGCTCGCGATCCGGCGGCGGTGGAGCCAGTACGTCCTCGGAGGGTCGCTCCTGATCCTGCTGCTGATGGAGGTGCCCTGGCTCTTCGTGCATCTCTCCGATGCGGCGTCGCTGTCGCAGGCGCGCCGTGCGGCCGGGTTCGCGCCGCTGCCGTTCGCGTTCGCGGGAGCGTTCGCACTCACGGCGCGCCGGATGGTCGCTCTGCCCGTCGCGCTCGTGGCGGGGATCGTGCTCCAGATCGTCTGGCCCGGCGACTTCGGCGTCGGCCTGAGCCACGGCGGACCGGCGCTCGCGACCTGGGTCGCGCTCGTCGGAGGCCTGCTCGCGCTCGCCGCCGTGGCCGTGCTCCGCCCGCCGCCCGCGCACGAGCATCATCGTCTGGCCGCCGCTGCTGCCGCGCTCTTCGTCCTGCCGGTCGTCGTCCACGGCTTCTCACACTGGGGGCCGAGGAACCCCCGCGACCCCGACGCGCTCTCCGCGCGCCTCGTGCACAACCTGCGCACGAAGGTGCCGAAAGGGGCGATTGTGATCGCGCCGGTGCGGACGAGCTACGAGGTCGCGGCCGTGGCGCCCGTGTACATCGTCGCCGCGCCGGTCACGCACGTCGCGAACACCGATGCGAATGACCCGTACCGGCGCGTGGGCGACGTGCACCGGTGGATTCGAAGCAACGACCCGGCGATCGCGCGCCGCTACGGCGCCACCTGGGCGATCCGCGCGGGCCGTCTCTATCGTCTTCCGCAATGAAGGTGCTGATCGTCAGCCTCTATTTCCCCCCGGCGGGGGGAGGAGGCGTGCAGCGGCCGCTCAAGTTCGCGACGCACCTGCCGGAGCTCGGGATCGAGACGCACGTGCTCGCGCCCGACGACCCGAAGTGGATCCACCGCGACGACGAGCTCCAGCCACCGACGCTCGCGTGGGTCCACCGTGCGAGGTACCTCGGGCCGAAGGGCCGCAAGCCCGCCGAGGAGCTGCATGGGACGCAGGGACTCGTCCGGCTCTCGCGGCAGGCGCAGCTGGCCGGCCGGCGCCTGCTCGTCCCCGACGAGAACGTCAGCTGGAACCTCACCGCCATCCCCGCCGCGATCCGCATCGTGCGCCGCGAAGGGATCGACGTCGTGATCACGACGTCGCCGCCCTCGTCGGTGCACCTGATCGGCGCCGCAGTGAAGAAGGCGACCGGCGTGAAGTGGGTCGCCGACCTGCGCGACTCGCTCGTCGCCAATCCACACCGTCGCGCGGAGCGGCTCCTCGTGCGCGCGAAGGAACAAGGCGAGCACGCCGTCGCCCGCCTCGTCGCGCACTCTGCGGATGCGATCACGTGCGTCTCCGACGCGATCGCCGACGAGCTGCGTGAGCGCTCGCCGCGCGGGCAGGTCGTGACTATCTCGAACGGCTCGGACTTCGACGACTTCGTCGGGCTCGAGCGGCACGTGTCGGACCGTTTCCGGCTCACGCACACCGGCTCGTTCTTCGGGAAGCGCGACCCGCGGCCGTTCCTGACCGCGGTGGAGGAATCGGGCCTCGACCACGTCGTCGTCCGCTTTCTCGGCGACTTCCGCTCCGCCGACCGCGAGTGGGCGGAGACGCGCGCGCTCGGCGACCGGCTCGAGCTCATCCCGTATGCGGCACGGCGGCGGTCGCTCGAGCTGCAGCGTGACTCGGAGGCGCTCCTGCTGCTCATCCCGGAGGCGGGCGGCCGTGGCAAAGGCGTGCTCTCGGGGAAGGTGTTCGAGTACCTCGCCGCCGAGCGGCCGATCCTCGCCGTCGTGCCGCCGGACGGCGCGGCGGCGAACCTCATCCGCGAGGCCGGCGCGGGCATCGTCGTCGCTCCCGACGACGTGGCGGGCATGTCGACTGCGCTGCGCGAGCTGCACGCGAAATGGAAGGCGGGCACGCTCGACGCGACACCCCTGACGGAGGAATGGCGGCACAAGGTGTCGCGGCGCACGCGGTCGGAAGAGCTCGCTCGACTGCTCGAGCAGGTGGTCGGGTGAAGCGCGTGACGAGCTTCCTGTTTCTCGCGAGCGTCTTCTGCGTCACGTTCGAGAAGGTGCACTGGAACATCGCCGGTAACGTCTCGCTCGCGGACGTGCTGGCGCTCGGCTTCCTCGCCGCGTTCGTCGCGGGAACGCGACGCTGGCGCGTGCCGCGCACGAGCGCGATCCTCGCCGGGTTCCTCGCTGTCTTCCTGCTCGTCTACCTGATCGGCTACTTCGACCTCACCGACTCGGACGCGCTCGCGCAGTGGGGGAAGGGCCTGACCAAGTGGGCAATCCACTTCGCGTTCCTCGCGGCCGCGGTCGTGTGGCTGTCGCGGCGGGGGCAGCGCTACTTCTGGCGGACGCTCGGCTGGTTCAGCGCCGGGATCGTGTTCAACGCCGCCTACGGGGTGTTGCAGCTGCTCGACGCACGCCGCGGGGGGAACCTGGATGCCTCGGTGCTCTCGCCGATCACCGGCGGCGCGAGCGAGATCAACGTCTACGGCGCGATCAACGGGGCCAGTGTCTTCCGCCCGAACGCGATGACCGGCGATCCGAATCACCTCGGGATCATGTTGATCGTCCCGCTGCTCGTCCTCACGCCGCTCTACCTGCGGCTCGAGCGCGGTCATCGCATGCGCCGGTGGCTCGCGCCGACGATCGGCTTCCTGCTCATCGTCGAGGCGGCGACGCTGTCGCGCAGCGGCCTGCTCGGGCTCGGCGTGGGCGCGCTCATCCTGGCCGTCCCATACCGGCGGTACCTGCGCGCGCCGCAACTGCTCGTGCCGATCGGGCTCGCGGTCGCGATCCTCGTCGGGATCGTCCTGTCGCGACGGTCCTACTTCACGACGATCCTCAAGTCACGTGTGCAGACGAGCGGGGGCTCCGAGAACGCCCACTTCCAGGTGTACTCGTTCATCCCGCACGTGCTGCACACCGACCCGCTGTTCGGGCTGGGGCTGAACACGTTCTCCGTGTACTACGAGTTCGTCACCGGCAAGACGAACTGGGGGCCGCACAGCTACTACGTCGCGTTGATCGTCGAGACCGGCCTCGTTGGCACCGCGCTGTTCGCCGCGTTCCTCTTCTGGGTGTTCCGCCGGCTCCACGCCGCGCGCGCACTCGGTCGCGCGCTCGCCGCCGCACGCGATCCGCTCGCCGCCCGTGTACGCCCGCTCGCGTGGGGCTGCACTGCGGCGCTCGTCGGAACACTCGCGTCGAACGCGTTCTACCTGACGATGCAGTTCTATTACTTCTACGCCTTCGTCGCGCTCGCGCTCGCGATCCCTGTCGTCTTCGCGCAGCGCGAATGAAGGTTCTCGTCCTGACGACGTCGTTCCCGACGCCGGAGAACCAGATGGCGGGAAACTTCGTCGCGGCGTCCGTCGAAGCGGCGCGCGGTGCCGGCGTCGACGTCGACGTCGTCTCACCCGGCTCGTTCCCGCACTTCGGCATCGCGCTGGGCGACGGGATCGCACAGAACCTGCGCGCTGCACCGTGGAAGCTTGCGCTCGTGCCCGCGTTCGTGACGTCGTTCTCCGTCGCGGCTCGGCGCGCTGCGCACGGCGCCGATCTCGTGCACGCGCACTGGATCCCCTCCGCGCTGGCGGCCCGCGCGACCGGCAAGCCGTACGTGCTGCAGGTGTGGGGGACCGACGTCGCGCTCACGCGGCGCGCGCCGAGGCCGGTCCGCCCGCTCGTGCGTGGGGCGCGGGTCGTGATCGCGGCCTCGCGGTACCTGGGCGAGGAGGCACGCGCGCTCGGTGCGCGCGAGATCGCGATCGTTCCGGTTCCCGTCGAGACATCGTCACTGGGCGAGCCTGTCGAGCCGCCGCACGTCCTGTTCGCGGGGCGGCTGAGCGAGGAGAAAGGGATCCTTGAGTTCCTGGCAGCGACCGAGGGGATTCCCCGCGTCGTCGTCGGCGACGGCCCGCTCCGCGATCGCGTCCCGAATGGAGTCGGCTACGTGCAGCCGTCGGAGCTTGCGCCGTACTTCTCGCGCGCCAGCGTTGTCTGCGTCCCGTCGAGGCGGGAGGGGTACGGGATGACGGCGCGCGAGGCCCTGGCACACGGCCGGCCGGTGGTGGCAACGCGCGTCGGCGGCCTCGCCGACCTCGACGGGCCGGGAGTGACGCTCGTGCCGCCGAATGACGCCGCGGCGCTGCGAAGCGCGATCGAGTCGGCTCTCGCATCGCCCGTCCTGCCCGAGCCGGCTGGGCTCTCGTCCGCGGAGGTGGGCGTCGCACTGCGGGACGTGTACGAGGCGGCTGTCCGGTGATGTGGCTTCACGCACTTCGCGTCGTCCGGCCACGCCAGGCTGCGGCGCGGGCGACGAGGCCTTTGCGCCGCCGGCGCTTTCCGGCGGGGCCGGGCGGCACGCTCCGTCCGCTCGCCGAGAACGAAGGGTTGTGGCGCTCTCCAGCGTTCGCGCCGAGCGGTTCGAGGCCTGATCCGGGCTCGCGGCTCGCCGCCTTCGAGGGCCACTACGGCGCGGACGTGCTGGAGGCGGCTCGCACCGGCGGTGACGCGGCACGTCTCGCAGCTGCGTGGGCGGTCGCGCAACCGCCGCGCGCTGACGACGCGTGGCATCCGTACGTGGCCTCGACGCGCGCTGCGAACTGGATCGCGGCCGCAACGCTCGATCCGTCGCTCGCGCCCGCCGTCGACGAAGGAGTTCGCCGTGCCGTCGCGCGCGTCGCGGCGAACGTCGAGAACGATGTGCTCGGGAACCACGTCATCCGGAACGCGGTCGCTCTCGTCCTCGGCGGCGTCGCCTTCGACGATGCTTCGCTTCGACGCCGAGGCGAAGGGCTGCTTGCGCGCGAACTGCCGGCTCAGGTGCTCTCCGACGGCGGGCACTACGAGCGCAGCCCCGCTTATCACCGCCTCGTCCTCCGCGACCTGCTCAGCGTGCGCGCGTACACCGATGTCGAGCACGCGGTCGCGCGAATGCTGAACTTCGCCGCCGGCTCCTCGCGTCCCGACGGTGCCCCATGGCTGTTCAACGACGGCGGTCTCGACATCGCGCCGGCGCTCGAGCTCGACGAGCCGGCGGATGGTATTCGCGTCTTCCCCGACACCGGGTATGTCTTCGTGCGGCGCGGTGGGCTGGCGTTCGCATTCGACTGCGGGCCTGTCTCGCCACCGTTCCTGCCGGCGCACGCGCACGCCGACGGCCTGTCGTTCCAGCTCTGGCTGGACGGCGAGCCGGTCGTCGTCGATCCCGGCATGCCGACGTACGAAGCGGGAACAGAGCGCGACTTCTTCCGCAGCACGCACGCGCACTCGACGGTCGCCGTCGGCGGGAGCCAGTTCGAGACCTGGGGCGCATTCCGCGCCGGTCTCCTGCCGCAGGTCGAGCTCGTCGACGCCGACGCGAATGGGGTCACGGGTCGCGTCGTCACGGCGCATGGCGAGCACACTCGCCGCATCAGGCTCGAGCCCGACGCGGTGGTCGTGGAAGACGAGGCGCGCGGTGGAGAGGCGGTGTCGACGCTCGTGCTCGTGCGCGACGTCACCGTCCAGGCCGCCGTCGAACCGACCAGGCGAGCAGCGATCCTCGCGGAGCGGCTCGGCGAGCGGCAGCCGATCGGTGCACTCGTGCAGCGCGGCACGTCGTCGCCGTCGTGGCGGATCCCCGTCGGCTGACGGATACGGTGTGCCGCGAGATGGCGGGCGACGAGCCGATCCGGGTCCTCCGCGTGATCGCGCGGCTGAACGTCGGCGGCCCCGCCCTTCACGTGTCCTACCTCACGTCGGAGCTCGACAAGATCGGGTACCAGACGACGCTCGTCACGGGCACGGTCGGCGAGCACGAGGGCTCGATGGAGTACGTCGTGCGCGAGCGAGGGATCGAGCCGGTCTACCTGCCAGGGCTGCAGCGCGAGATCGCGCCGGTCTCCGACGCGCATGCGGTTCGCGCGCTCGTGAAGATGATTCGTGAGCTGAAGCCGGATGTGTTGCACACGCACACGGCGAAGGCGGGCGCGGTCGGGCGCACGGCTGCGAGGCTCGCGGGTGCGGCCCGGCCGCGCGCGGTCGTCCACACGTTTCACGGCCACGTGCTGAGCGGATACTTCGGCGCCGCGACGACGCGGGGGTTCCGTCAGGTCGAGCGCGCGCTCGCGCGCTCGACCGACGCGCTGATCGCCGTGAGCCCGGAGGTGCGCGACGACCTCGTCGCGCTCGGCGTTGCTCCGGCCGAGCGCATCACCGTCGTGCGCCTCGGCCTCGATCTCGACTCGCGCGTGACCGCACCGCTGGAAGCGCGCGAAGAGGAGCGTGCGCGGCTTGGCGTGCCGCCCGAGCGCTTCGTCGTCGGCTGGCTCGGCCGTATGACCGACATCAAGCGCGTCGACGTGCTCCTCGATGCGTTCGCGGCGCTGCGTCGGAGCGGTGTCGACGCCGCACTCGTGCTTGTGGGCGACGGGCCGCTCCGCGCCGACCTCGAGCGGCAGGCGGACGGCCTGGGAATCGCCGATGCCACGCACTTCGTCGGGTATCGCGCGGACGTCGCACCGCTCTACGCGGCGCTCGACGCCGTCGCGCTCTCATCGGCGAACGAGGGGACGCCCGTCGCCGTGATCGAAGCGCTCGCGGCCGGCGTGCCTGCAGTCTCGACCGACGTCGGCGGTGTCTCGGACGTGGTCGTCGACGGGAAGAGCGGGTTCCTCGTCCCGGCGGGTGATTGGATCGCGTTGGCCAATCGGCTCGAGCGGCTTGCGGGCAGTGAGGACCTGCGCCGGGAGCTCGGCAGGTTCGGGTCCGACTGGGTGCGCTCGCGCTACTCGGTGCCGCGGCTCGTCGACGACATCGACACGCTCTATCGCTCGCTCCTCGCGAGGCCGAAGCAGAAGCGGAAGCCTCTCACCGAGCAGCTCGAGCCCGTTTTCTCCGCCGCGACGAAGAGCCGCATCGCGCGCGCGCCGCGGACGCTCGACGTGCTCTTGCTCTCGCAGTACTTCCCACCCGAAGTCGGCGCGACCCAGTCGCGCATGCAGTCGTTCGCTGAATACCTGCACGAGCGTGGCCACAAGGTGACGGTGGTCGCCGAGTTCCCGAACCATCCGTTCGGCGTCGTGCCTGCGCGCTACCGGCGGCACCTCGTTGACGACGACCGTTCGAACGGGTATCGCGTGCTTCGCGTCTGGGCGAAGGCGAGCGAGGAGAAGACGCAGCGCACGCGGCTCGCCTTCTACCTGTCGTACTCGGCGCTCGCGACTGCCGTAGCCCCGCTGACCGGACGGGCGGACGTCGTCTTCGCGACCTCGCCGCCGCTCTTCACCGGAGTGGCAGGAGCCGTTCTCGCGCGTCTTAAACGGGCGCCGTTCGTGCTCGACGTGCGTGATCTCTGGCCGGCGGCTGCGGAAGCTCTCAAACAGATCTCGACCGAGGGTTGGCTGCACAAAGGTGCTGACTGGACCGAGCGATGGCTGTATCAGGAGGCGGCGGCTGTCGTCGCGGTCACGGCGTCTTTCTGTGAGCACATCGACGCGCTCAGGCAGCGTCAACCGGGCACCGTCCTGATCCCGAACGGCACGCTCGAGATGTTCTTTGAGGCTGTCCCCGACGCCCGCCTGCGCGCCGAGCTCGGTGCCACCGACGGGGCGTTCCTGGTCACGTTCGCGGGGACGCACGGGATCGCGCAAGCTCTGCCGTCGGTGCTGAACGCGGCCGCCTTGCTGGGTCACGCCGTGGAGTTCGCCTTGGTCGGGGAGGGGCCGGTCAAGGGTGCGCTCGAAGATCAGGCCCGCGAGCTACGACTTCAGAACGTGCACTTTCATTCCCAGGTTCCGATGGACGAGTCGCCGGCGATTCTCGCGTCGAGCGACGCGTTGCTCGTTCCGTTGTCGGGACATCCGACGTTCGCGCAGTTCGTGCCGTCGAAGCTGATCGACTGCATGGCGGCCGGACGGCCTGTCGTCGTCGCCGCGGCAGGCGAGGCCGCGCACCTGGTCGAGCGGTCGGGCGCGGGCGTCGTCGTCGCACCGGAGGACCCGCAGGCTCTCGCCGACGGTCTACGCCGGCTCGCGAGCTCGCCGGCCGAAAGGGCGCGGATGGGTGAGCGCGGACGCGCGTTCGCGGCGGGTCGGCTCAGATCGGTTCAGGCGGCGCGCCTCGAAGAGGTGCTCTTGGAGGTTGCGAGGAGGAGATGACGTGACGGACACGCTCAAGGACGTCGTCCGCGATCACTGGGAGGCGGATCCGTGCGGCGCGAAGCTCGCGCAGGCCGATCCGGGCACCCCGGCGTTCTTTGCGCAGGTCGAGCAGACGCGGTATGAGCTGGAGCCCTTCATCGGCGGATTCGCCGAGTTCGAGCGCTGGTCCGGCCGCGACGTCCTCGAGGTCGGTGTCGGCCTCGGCACGGACTTCATCCAATTCGCGCGCGCGGGCGCGAACCTCAGCGGGATCGACCTGACGCAGGCGTCGGTCGACCTCGTTCGACAGAGGCTCGCTCTCGAAGGGCTTGCCGCCGAAGTGCGGCAGGCGGACGCCGAGCGGTTGCCCTTCCTCGACGAGACCTTTGACCTGGTTTATTCGTGGGGCGTGCTCCACCACACTCCCGACACGAGAGTGGCAGTGGACGAGGTGCGCCGCGTGCTGCGGCCCGGGGGAGAGGCGCGCATCATGCTCTACTCGCGGCGCTCCTGGGTCGCGCTCGGTGCGTGGGCGCGTTACGCCGCTGCGCGCGGGCGCCCATGGCAGTCGGTGACACGAGTCCTGGCCGGGCACATGGAGAGTCCGGGCACGAAGGCGTACACGCAACGCGAGCTGGAGTCGCTCTTCAGCGGATTCCGAACCGTCGACTACACCCGCTGGGTGACGCCGTACGACCGGCGTGTCAGCGGACCGCTCGCGACGCGCCTCGGCTCGAGGTTCGGGTGGTTCGTCGGGGTCACCGCGCGGCGCTGACGTACGGCTTGAGCGCCTGCGCGTACAGGATGAGCGCCTTCCCGACGTCGAGCCTGCCGGGCAGGCGATCGAGGAGCCGGAACGGCGTGGTCGCTGCGAGAAGCGCGATCGCGCCGGCACGGCCGGCAACCTGTTCCGCACGGTTGACGAGCTCGAGCGCCGCACGGGACGACGGGCCTACCGCGGTGCCGCGGAGCGCGGGCTCGAGGCCTGCAGAGCGAAACAGCTCGTCGAGCGCAGCGAATGTGTAGCCGAGTCGCACGTGTGAGCCATCCTCGTCGTCGGAAAGAACCTCTCCGGCGTACGTGCGGCGATGGAGGTACGGGGACGAGACGTGGAGGATCCCGCCTCGCTCGAGGACGCGGCCGAATCCGACGACCGCCGCACAGTCGTGCAGGAGGTGCTCCAGGATCTCGAACGCGATCACCTGGTCGAAGCGCTCGCCGGTCGACTGCTCGATCGCGTACGCATCTGCCACCTCGAACCGAAGTCTGCGCTCATCCGCCTTGAGGAACCTCGCGTACTCGCGGCAGCGTTCGACGTTGTCGGGGTTCAGGTCGACGCCGAGCACGCGGTTCCCACGCCGGTAGGCGGCCAGCGAGAACGCCCCGTTGCCACAACCGACGTCGAGGGTCGCGACGTCGCCGCTCCGAAAAAGTGGGGCAAACCGCCGCAGTCGCTCTCTCGTCGCGATGTCGGTGCCCGGGTAGAGAAGCCGCTTGGCGCGGAGGAACGCCTGTGCGCTCATGAGAAGATCTGACGGTAGGTCGAGACGAAGCGACGCTCGTACGCTTCCCACGTGAACTCCGCCGCGCGCTGCAACGCGCTCTGGCGTTGTGCCGAGAGCAGATCGCGATCCGCATCGAGGCGCGTCAGCCGTTCCGCGATCGCCTCCTCGTCGCTCGGCGCGACGACGAAGCCGTCGATCCCGTCGCGTACGATCTCGCGGCTTCCCATCGCGGTGGTCACGATGGCGGGAAGTCCTGAAGCCATGGCCTCGAGGCACGCGAGCGGCTGCGCGTCGGCGACGGCAGGCAGCACGAACACCGAGGCCCAGCCGTAATGGACCGGCAGTTCGAGCTTCGGGACCTCGCCGATCACCTCGATGCCCGGGACCTCCGCCCAGCGGCGCACGTCGTGTGCGACGACCGGATCGACCGGCCCGACCAGCCGAAGAGTTGCCTTCGGGGGCGCGGCGCGCTCGAACGCCGCAACGAGTCGATGGATCCCTTTGCGTGGAGTCAGCTGTCCGCAGAAGAGAACGCGGAGGCCGCCGTCGACATCGACCTGCGCGTGCGCCGCTGGCGCGAAGATCGTCGGTTCGAAGCCGTATGGGACGACCCAGATGCGATCGGTGGGGAGCCCGGCCTCGACGTATGTCTCCTTCGAGTACGCGGAGCCCACGAAGAGGTGGTCGCTCAGCTCGTACTCCCGCGACACGCGGTCCTCCCAGATCGCGACGTGAGGCTTGAACGGCAGTCCGAGCGCGTCGTACTCCGCCGCCAGGGCTCGCCGTTGGGCGGCAGGGTGCTCGGCCCGCTCATCGCAGATCACGACCGCCCCCCGGCGCTTGGCGCGCCGTGCCGACACGAGCCCGATGCTGCTCACGAAGTGAAACGCGTCGCAGGCACCGACGCGCGCCGCCGCCAACCGGTCAAAGAGCTCGTTCTGAAGCCGCACCGACCGTTCGGGTGACATCGCGTGCAAGTGCGAAGCGGCTTTCTGCGCGAGCTCCGGCACCACCAGGGACGTCACCTTGGCTCCCGGGAGCTGCGGCAGCCGTCGGCCCTCGAGCTTCCGCCGCCAGAACGGCGGGAGCACCCGGTCGAGCGGGTCGAACCGCGGCACCACGCCGCAGATGTAACGGCACAGCCAGCGTTCGTCGGCGAGCGCGCGTGCCGCGTAGTGGTAGTGAGGGACGTTTGACGAGAGGATCGCCTTCACGGGCGGGCAACGTCGTCGAGGATCGCTGCGAACTGCGCCGCGATCTGTGAGTAGGTGTACTTCGCAATCGCCTCGTGGGACCCGGAGTAGCGTGCGGCCCCCATCGCCGCGTACTCGGTGAATGCGCTTGCAACCGCGCCCGCGATCTCTTCTGCGTCGTGGACCGGCGTGCCGGCGCCGGTCTCGAGCGGAAGCCTGTCCCAGATCCCGCTGCGCGGCGGCGTCAGGACGATGATCGGCCTGCCTGCCGCCAGGAACTCCATCTTGCCGCTGTAGGCGCCCGCTTCCGACGGGTGATCCCAGAGGAACAGCGCGAGGAGTTGGGCCCGACGCTGCCTGCGCAGCGCCTCCTCGCGCTCGACGTATCCGTGCTGCTCCACCACGTCGGCCAAGCCGGCCTCGGCTGCGCGTTCGTCGATCCAGCCGTATCTCGGCCCCCAGAACATGATCCGTAACCGCCGCCGGTCGACCTGGCCTCGTTGGACAGCGAGGCGGACCCCCTCGAGCAGGAGCCGCGGATCGCGTTTTCCTTCCACGAAGTTGCCGGTGAAGACGATGGTGAACTCCTCGTCCAGGCGTTCTGCCGGTGCGTCGAGCAGTGCGTCGTCGAACCCGAGGGGAATTGCGTGATAGCCGTTGGGCGGCGTGAAGCCGTAGTGAGGCCGTAGTCGCTCGAGGTAGTCCTCGGAGAGGGTGACGATCGCATCCGCTGACCGCAGCGTCCGCCTCTCGAGCGCGGTGTCGAGCGAACGGCGGAGTGGGCCGTAGGGGTAGTAGTGATTGAGGACCCAGAGGTCGCGGAAGTCCGCCACCCACGGCACGCCGTCCCGCCGGAGCGAGTGCCCGATCAGGTGCGGCGTCGGCGGGTTCGAGCTCGTGATGACTGCATCGAGCCGCTCGGTCCGCGCGACCCGTCGTCCGGCACGAGCGCCGGGCGGCCACCAGACGATCGACGGGTCCGGGACGATCACGCGTTTCCCCGCCTCGACGACTGTGTTGGCGATCCGCCGAGCGAGCGGACTCCGTTGCCCTGCGGCCCCCGTCTCGTCCATGTGGGTTCGGCGATCTCCTCCGACGGCCCGCTTCCAGCGTGCATAGACGCCGCGAAGGTCGGCGTACTCGACGATCGAGACGTCCTCACGAGGAACGGCGGGCTGCGTCGGAAGCGTCGGCGTCAAGACGACCGGCTCCCAGCCGTGCTCGGGCAAGTGACGGACAAGTGCGTTGACCCGCAGCGAGCCGAGGAAGACCTCGCTGGAGAAGTACGTCGCCGTGATGAGCACTCTGCGCATGTCAGTCGACGTAGGCTCGGTACCAGAGTTCGAGGTTGAGCCAGCGCCACACCTCGCGGGTCGGCCCGTTGTCGCCCGCCAGGAAGCGCCGCCACGTCGCCTCCACGGCATCGTCCCGCTTCCACACTCTGCTGCGAAAGGACTGCGAACCGACGGTGTCCTCGATGACGTCACGAAGCGACGTTCGGAACCACGCCTCCTCCGGTGTCGAAAAGCCGACCTTGTCGTGCCGGTCGAGGATCGCCTGCGGGAGCAGGTCGGCGAGCCCACGGCGCATGGACACCTTCGTGACCCCGTCTCGCAGCTTCGCTTCTGCGGGCGCCGCGTAGAACGTCTCGAGCAGGCCGACGTCGAGGAAAGGCAGACGCGACTCGACCGAGTGCGCCATCGAGTTGTGGTCGGCCACGCGAAGGAGATGCCGTAGTCCGATCGTGACGTCGCGGTAGATCTGCGCGCGCAGGGGATCGCGGGGCATCGCGCGGCGGTCCGAAGGCGACATCCCGCCGTTCGTCGACCACACGGGCGTCCGGACTCGCTCTGCGAGGCGCTGGCGAGCGCGCCACGGCAGCAGCGCGGCGCCTGTGCGGACGGGAAGCGAGCGCCTGAGCTCTGGATGCAGTCGGCCGATCGCCGCTGCCTCTCGAATCGCGCGTCCCAGTCGCCCGGCTCGTACAAGGCGCGCGATCATCGGCCCGAAGTAGTGAAGGTATCCACCCGCCGTTTCGTCGCCGCCTTGCCCGTCGAGCGTCACGACACACCCCGCGCCGCGTGCGAGGCGAAACACGCAGTACTGCGCGTAGATGCTGGTCGAGCCGAAGGGCTCGCCCTGACTCGCGATGAGCGCCGCGAGATCTTCGTGAAGCGACGTGCCGGAGGGATAGACGGAGTGAGCCTCGACCCGCGTTGCGGCAACGACCGCGTCGATGAATCGCCCCTCGTCGTGAGCCGGGTCGTCATAGCGTGCCGAGAACGTGAGCTGCTGTTCGGACGTTCCGGCGCGGCGGCTCCCCCTCTCCAGAAGGCGGTCGACCTCCACCACGACCGACGACGAGTCGAGACCACCTGAAAGGCAGGTTCCGACCGGAACGTCTGCGATGAGTCGCAGCGAGACCGCGTTCTCGAACAACTGCGCGAACGTCGCGGCGGAGTCGCCGAGCTCCGTCTCCGCGGTTGGCAGGTGGTACCACTCTCGGGCCGTCGGCGCTGCCTCCTCGAGGCTCCAGTCGATCACGTGGCCGGGCTCGAGGGGGACGATTCCTTCGAAGAACGTCTCGGGCCGGTGATCGACGAGTCCGAGCGCGAGATAGTCGCCGACGATCGCGTCATTCGGCTTGGGTCGGCGCGACTCGAGTGCCAGCAACGCCTTGATCTCCGATGCGAACGACAACGCCACGCCGTCCCATCGCAGGTACAGCGGCTTCACGCCGTAGCGGTCCCTGGCGATGACGAGCGACCGCCGTCGACCGTCCCACAGCGCGAACGCCCACATGCCGTTGAAGCGCTCGAGGCACTGGAGTCCCCACGCGTCGTAGGCGTGGAGCAGCACTTCGGTGTCGCCGGAGGTCGAGAAGGCTCGGCCTTCGGCTTCGAGCTCCGTCCTGAGCGCTTGGAAGTTGTAGATCTCGCCGTTGTAGGCGACGCAGAGCCCGAGGTCGTCTCGCCGCATCGGCAGGTGACCCGCAGCGGTGCGATCCTGGATTGCGAGCCGGCGATTGGCGAGAGCCAGGTCGCCGGCGGTCGTTGCGCCTCGGATGTGCGGCAGTTCCACACCGTGTGCGGTGTCGTCGCCGCCGAAGGAATGGATCAGGGCCGGCCCGGTGTCGATGTAGGCGTACCCCTCGTCGTCCGGGCCGCGGTGCCGGATCGACCTGAGTGCCGCTTCGAGGCTCGAAGGAGGGACGCTCGCTGCGCGCGAACGCGCCCAGCGGCCGACGATTCCGCACATCGGAGCAGGCTATCGACGGCGAAGGAGGTCTACGTGCGGGACTCGCCGAGCACGCGGAGACGGGCGAAGTCGGATCGCCGCACTACGCCCGTTGCGAACAGCAGTGCCCCGTAGAGGAGCACGTATGCGATCTTCGTCCCGAGCGTGAGGCCCGATGAGACATCGGGGAGCACGCGCGCGGTCGGGATCAAGACGGCTGCGACGACCACAGCGGTGATCGTCGATCGAATGTCGTAATCGATCCTCCACAGGCGCTGTCCGACGATCGCGTAGCCCGCGGTGAGCAGTAGATACGCCGCTGCGGTCGCCCATGCCGACGCAAGCATCCCGAACGCCGGAACGAGCGCCAGGTTGAGCGCGAGGTTGACGATGGCGGCGAGTGCCGCGATCCGGCTGAGGTGGCCCGTCTGCTTCACGAAGGTCATCGGCAGCGATGTCACCTGAGTCGTCGCATAGAACAGCGCACCGAGCGCCAGCGGCCCGACTGCGGCCGCGGCGCCGTAGTACCCCGGCGTTGCGAGCGCGATCAACAGCTCGTGGGCAAACGCGCTGGTCGCCACACAGACGGCGCCGAACACAACGACGACGTAGACAAGGAGTCGCCCGAGCGCCCTGCGCGCGTCGTCCGGTGCGTGCTCGTACATTCTCATGGCGTGTGGTCCGAGCGCACGCGCGAGCGCCGCTTGGATCAACGCGAGACCGGCCGTCACCGCCCCCGCCACGGTGTAGAGCCCGAGCGCGTGCAGCGTCGAGAGCTTGGCCAGGACGATCCGATCGGACACGGCGAATACCCAATATGCGATCGAGATCGGTACGAGCGGCGCGCCGAACCTGATCATGCGTCGAAGGAGCGGTGTCGAAAACCGAATCCTCAGGTGCCCGCGCACCGTCCAGAGGCGGATGGGCAGCATTGCAGCGAGAGCGGCGTCCGTTCCGAACGCGAGGCCGGTGAGCTCCTTGTGCAGGCCGACCACGAAAAGGAGCGTCATGCCGATGAGGAGGATGGCTCCTGCGACGTTGAGGACGGTGTACGTGACCGCGCGGAACTCGTTGCGTAGCACCTCGCCGAGGAGGATGTTCATCACCGTGAGCGGGGTCGACAAGACCGCGAACGCGAGGGCGAGCCCGTACGAGTGGTGATGGAGGAACCACGCCGCGATGGGTCGAGAGAAGAGCGCGAGTAGGAGCGAGCACGCCGCGGTCCAGACGCCGAGGAAGAGGAACCACGTCGAAGCGAGCGTCTGTCGTTCCTCGTTCGTCTTCGCCTCGAAGAAGAACCTCGAGTACGCCGTGTCGCCGCCGAGCACGAGCAGCGCCGAGAGCAACCCGACTGCTGTCGTCATGAACCCCCAGGCGCCGTACTCGTCTGCTGCGAGCAACCGTGTGTAGATCGGCAGCATCACGAACCCGGTTGCCCGGAGCGCGATCTCGCCGCCGCCGTAGACGGCGAAGTCGCGGAAGAGCCGCCGTGAGAGCGACGAGCTCACGGCGTCAGGCTGCGCCGGCCGCGAGTGCTGTGAGGCGCTCGGCGAGCTGAGGCTTGTCGTCAAGCAGCAGCGCGGAGCGGCCCGCAGTGGCCAGCACCCCTTGAACGGTCTCTGCGGCACGGGGCCGACTGAGACCGCAGCCGAATGCGTAGTCGATGTCGGCTGGATCGCACACCCATTCGTCCGGTGGACCGTCGAGCGCTCGAAGCAGGTTCTCTGCGACCGTCCTGGGCGCCCATCGCGCCTGGACGAACGCTTGTGCGTCGCGGCCGATGCGCGTGCGAAGCTCGCTATCCACCGCAAGCATGCGAATCGCCTCTTTCACGTCGCGGGAGCCACACCTGAACGAGGGAGGAATCGTGTTGGACGCGAGACCTCGGAGTGCCGCGTCCCAGTCCTCGCAGCCGACGATTGCGGCGCGGCCGAGGCCCGCGGCCTCCGTCGCGAATCCAGCCATCGGCGTGTCAGAGTACAGCTGGTCGACGACGAAGTCGCAGCGGTGGATCTCTTCGACGACGCGGCTGTGGCTGACGTTCCGCAGCTCGACGTAGTCGAGGTCGAGCCCTTCGTTCCGAAGCTCCTCGACTGCGGCTCGGATCAGGTCGCTCCCCTTGGCCTCGGGATGTGACGGCGAATGGAGAACGCGAGGCCGGTGGGCGGCGGCCGCATGGTCGGTGGAAGCGTCATCTGGCGCGGTCGGGATGCCGATCGCCAGGAAGGACACGAACGGCCGCCGGAGCAGGTGCGCAAAGGACGGGAGGCTGACCAGGAGATCGGCCGCCTGCTCGATCCGGTTCAATCGCGCGCGCTTTGCCGCAGTCATCGACACGCACCGTGCCGACGTGATGTTGCGGCTCGGCGCCATCTCGCTGCCGTCGATGTACGTCGGCCGGATGTCGCTCCCGTGAAAGATGAAGACGAGGCGCTTGCCTCGTCGCTTGAGCCATCGGTACTCGCGCCCGCCCATGAACGACGACGTGAAGCCGAAGACGAGGACGTCGTGGCGCGATGCGACCCAGATCAGGAGCGCCGGGAGGGAGGCAAGGTGGAGCGTTTTCCACCACACTTTCGCCAGGAGACGGCTCCGCGGCGTGTGGGCGCGTCGGCGGCCGAGCCACTCGGCGATGCGCACGGGAGCCGGGCGCTCGGCCGAGGTGCGGTACTCGAACGCGGTGCCGTAGAGGTCGACGCGCGTGACCTGGGCTCCGAGCTCGCGCAGCCCTTGCTCGAGCCCGGCGTAGTAGCCGGCGACCTCGACGAGCCCGAGAAAGATGCGCGGAGGCTGCTGCACCTAGCCGAAGCGGAGCTCGACGTTGGGGCCGTCCACGTCGACGCGGCCCCGGACGCGCGCGGGAGCGCCGAACGCGATCGAGCCTTCAGGGAGGGTGTGGTTGACGAGCGAGCACGCGCCGACGAGGCAGCGGTCGCCGATCGACACGCCCCGCGAGATCACCGTCTGCGGGCCGATGTAGCAATGGTCGCCGATCCGAACCGGCGCCTGCTCGTACTGCGCCGTGCCCCCGGTCAGCGCCCAGTTGACGGAGTCGTGGGTGTAGATCTGGACGCCGGCGCTGATGCTGCAGTTCTCGCCGATCGTCAGGCCGCCCGTGCCGTCGAGCAGCGTGAACGGCCCGATCCACGTGTTGCGGCCGACGACGACGTCGCCGTAGACGTAGCTCGACGCGTAGATGCTCGCGCCCTCGCCGAAGCCCAGCGACTGCGCGCGCTCCCACCGGTCGGACACGAGCTCGTCGAGCGGGAGATCACGGCCCCATCGCTCGCGCATGGCCGCTGCAAGCTGTGCGGTCAGGGCACGGAGCTCGTCGGCCGTCACGCGACACTCCGCAGCGACTCGATTTCTTCGGGCGGGTCGACCCCGTCGAGGAAGATCCGGAGCCACCACTCGAGCGAGAGCAGAGACCAGATGAGGAGCCGCCTGTTCCGCTGTCCGCTGCGATGCTCCGTGAGCACCCGTTCGACGTAACGGCGCTCGAGAACCTCGAAGAGCCGGGCGTCGCCCCCGAAGAGCCGGTCGATGTACGTGATGCTCTGCCCGCGAAACCAACTCGCGTCGGGAGCAGAAAACCCTTGCTTGCGCCGCTCGACCACGGCTTGCGGCATCAGGCGCGTCATCGCGTTCCGGAGCACGACCTTCCCTTCGCGTTCTCCCAGGCCCGTCGACTGGCGGAACCCGGCGACATTCTCGTCGACTCCGAGCTCCCGGAGCTCGCTGAGCTTCTCGGCCACCGGGAGGCGGAGCGCGAGCGCTGCGAGGTCGTCGTCCAAGAACGGGACGCGCGTCTCGAGCGAGTGCGCCATCGAGATCTTGTCCTCGACGAGCAGGAGTCCGTGCAGAAACGTCTTGAGCTCGAAGTAGAGCGATGCGGCAACTCGGCCGTCGACCGAGTCGTAGTCGCCGTCCCAGGCGTCGTAGACGCCGCGGAATACGTCGAAGGTCGTGCGTCCGGAAAGGCTCTGCCGTATCTCGGGTCGAAACAACGCACCCTTCTCGTCGTCGGGGACGAGCCGCTGCCACAGCGCGTAGTACGAGCGCAGGTACTCCTCGCGGTCGCGAGGCGCGACGGCGTGCGCGTATCGCCAGGGATATCCCCCGAAGAGCTCGTCACCGCCGGTTCCCGAAAGGGCGACCGTCACGAAGCGGCTCGCAAGGCGGGCGATGTAGTAGTTCGGATAGGACTGCCCGACCCTGAGGTCCTCGATGTGCCACGTGAGCTGCGGTAGCACCCACTCCATGTGGCCCGCGTGCATCACTGCTTCGTAGTGCTCGGTCCGGAACGCGTTCGCGAGCGCTTCGGCCTGCTCGCGCTCGTCGAAGCCGAGCTCGAGGCCGGAGGCAGACGACAGATCGAAGCCGCCCGTGAACGTGTTCAGGCGTGGCAGGTGCATGGCCGCGACCGCGGTGATCGAGCCCGAGTCCATCCCCCCGCTCAGATAGCTGCCGATCGGGACGTCGGCTACGAGTTGACGCTGCACCCCGCGCTGGAACGATTCGTACACAGCGTCGGCGGCGGCGGCACCGTGCAAGGACTCGTCGACTGTCGCTGTGAAGTCCCAGAACGACTCGAGCCGAGGCGCGCCTCCGGCCTCGACCGTCAACGTGTGGCCGGGCGGCATGAGCCGGACGCCCTCGAACAGCGTCAGATCGCTGAGGACGTTCTGAAACGTGAGGTACTCGTCGAGAGCGTCTGCGCACAACGCCGGCCGGATCCTCGGGTGTACCAGGAGGGCCTTTACCTCCGACGCGAATGCGAGCACTGTGCCGTCGCAGAACCAGTACAGCGGCTTGACGCCGTAGCGGTCGCGTGCGAGCACGAGGCGGCGCCGCGAGTCGTCCCACAGGGCGAATGCGTACATGCCGTTCAGGCGGTCGACGATCTGGCGTCCCCATTCCTCATAGCCGTGGACGAGGACTTCCGTATCGCTGTCCGACCGGAACACGTGGCCCAGGCTCTCGAGCTCGCGGCGGTGGGCCGCGAAGTCGTAGATCTCGCCGTTGTAGTTGACGACGACGTCGCCGTTCTCGTTCGCGAGCGGCTGCGCGGCGCGCTCGGAGAGATCGACGACGCGAAGCCGCCGGTGTCCGAAGGCCAGCTCGCCCGCGACGTGCGAGCCGAACGCGTCCGGCCCTCGGTGCGCGATGCGATCCGCCATGCGGACGACGAGTGCCTCGTCGGCCGGCGCGCCGTCGAGGTTCAGGAAGCCGGCGATCCCGCACATCGACTCACGGGTCCTTGACCGCCCTGATCGTGATCCCGCTCGGCTGGAGCGTTCGAACCACGACATGCAGCCCGGCTTCCGCGCACCACGCGTCGACCTCTTCGGGCGTATGCCGGTGCGCGTAGCGCGGGTGGTACCAGTCGAAGTTCACGTGGTGGTTCTCCTCGAACGTCATCGATTCGTTCCAGAAGAGCTTGGCAAAGTGCCAGTAGACGAGGCGCTGCACCGAGTAGCGGCCCGCCGGGATCCCGAGGACCAGGACGTCTTCCGGGACATCGACCTCGGCGTCGAGCTCCGCGAGCGCCTGCCCGAGGCGCGTCAGGGGACGGAGCGCCTCCCAGGCCTCCTCGGGCGGCAGGGTCGACACGAGGGAGCGGACATGGTCGTCGACGAACTCCCGCGCAGGCGCCTTGCGGCGGTAGACGTACGCCAAGAGCTCGCCGCCCGGTGCGAGGAGGGGCACGAGCGCAAGAAGCGCAGCGCGCGTGTCCGGGGTGTGGTGCAGGACTCCCTCGGAGAAGACGGTGTCGAACGTCTCGTTCGCGAACGGCAGGTGCATGACGTCGGCTTGGACGAAGTGCGTCCCGTCGATCTCGCCGAGCCGCCCCTGCGCAATGTCGATCGCCGTCGAGATGTCTGCTCCGACCCACATCTCGCGGTGGGAGCCTGGCTCGAGCAGCGCTGCTGCGCTGTAGCCGCTGCCGCAGCCCGCGTCGAGGATCCGTTTGCGAGACCCGAACCACGCACGCATCTCGGCAACCGATTCGAAGCCGTACCGTTCCGCGAGCCACGCGCCCGCGAACTCCATCATCCCCTGGGATCCGTAGGTCGCGGTCTGTTGCCACTTGAAGCCGAAGCTCTCCTCCGTCTGGCGCTGGTCGTCGCTCGCCCGCCAGCTGATTCGCGGGATGCCGTTGACGACGGGGTAGGGCCGGCTGCCGCCGACGAGCCGGTCGCCCTCGAGACGAAGCGGTTGCTTCGTCTCCGGGTCGACGAGTAGCTCGAGCAGCTCCTCACGCATCGATCGCCTCACGCAGCGCCCGCACGACTCGCTCCTGGTCGTCGTCGGTCATCTGCGGGAAGAGCGGCAGCGCAAGGCTGAGGCGATCGGCGAGGTAGGCGTTCGGGAAGTGCTCGGGCCGCAGTCCGTACTTCTCTGCGTAGTAGCGCTGGGAAAACGCCGCGTGGGTTCCCTGCCGCGTCGCGATCCCCTGGTGCTCGAGGTTCGCCATGACCCGGTTTCGCCGCTCGTGCAGCGCAGCCACGTTCGCGAGCGACGGCTCGTCCGGGGCAAACAGCCCGACGTACGCCTGATACCCGTGGACGTAACCGGGTGGAGTCGTTTGCGGCCGGAACCACTGGACGTCGCGGAGAAGCTCGTCGTAGCGCGCCGCGCGACGTCGGCGCTCGCCGAGGATCCAATCGGCCCGCTGCATCTGGGCGACTCCGAGAGCGGCCTGGATGTCGGTCAGCCGAAAGTTGAAGCCGAGGTGGGGATACTCGGAGAGGAGAAACGCCCCGGTCGAGCCGTGGCGATCGTGATCGGATCGCGTCGCGCCGTGGTCGCGCAACGAGCGAAAGAGGCCGTCCAGCTCGGCGTTCGCGGTCGTGAGCATGCCTCCCTCGCCGGTCGTGATCGACTTGCGCGGATGGAAGCTGAATGCTCCCACGTCGCCGAACGTGCCGGCGCTTCGCTCTCCGATCCAGCTGCCGAACGCGCAGGCAGCGTCTTCGACGACCCACAGGTCGTGTCTGCGAGCTGCGTCCGTGATCGGCTCCATCTCCGCGCAGAGGCCGAACAGGTGCACCGGAACGAGACCGACGGTGTCGGCTCCGATCGCCGCGGCCATCGCGTCCGGTGCGACGTTGAAGGTGTCCAGCTCGATGTCGACGAACACTGGGCGCGCGCCGAGGTACTCGACGACGTTCGCGGTCGAGATCCAGGTGAACGCGGGAACCGCCACCGCGTCGCCGGCTTCGAGCCCGAGCGCGGCGACCGCGATGTGCAGCGCTGTGGTGCACGAGCTCGTGGCGGCTGCGTGGGGCGCTCGAACGTGCTCCGCGAACAGGCGCTCGAACTCTGCGACCTCAGGGCCTTGCACGACCCACTCGGACAAGAGCGGACGCTGAACGGCTTCCAACTCTTCGTCGCCGAAGAACGGTCTCGTGATCGGAATGCTCACGAGCCGGACGACGTCCGGACACTCTCGTTGGCCCGGCGCCACTCGATCACCGAGGCCAAGCCTTCGTCCAGAGTGATCTCCGCGTCGAAGCCGAGGTCGCGGCTCGCGTTCTCGGTCGAGCCGATGCGGTGTGTCACGAACATCTGCTCTTGCGGCCGGTACTCGATCTCGAGGTCGGATCCGGTCAGGTCGAGCAGCCGGCGGGTGAGCTCGTTGATCGTCGTCTTGACGCCGGTGCCGACGTTGTAGGACGCATCGCTCGCCGAGCTCGTGAGCGCAAGGATGTTGGCGCGCGCCACGTCGTCGACGTGAACGAAGTCGTACGCCTGGCTTCCGTCACCGAATACGACAGGTGGCTCGCCTGCATCGATCCGATCGAGCACTTTCATGATCACGCTGACGTAGGTGCCCAGATAATCCATCCGCGGGCCGTACACGTTCATGTAGCGGAACCCGACGTAGTCGAGGCCGTGCTGCTCGTTCATGGCGCGCAGGAACTGCTCGCCCGCGATCTTCGTCGCGCCGTACAGCGTCCTGTTGTTGAACGGATGGTCCTCGGTCATCGGCGTGAACACGGCGTCCCCGTACACGGACGCCGACGATGAGTAGAGGAGCTTCTTGACCTTTGCCGCCAGGGCCGCCTCGATCACATTCCACGTACCGACGATGTTGATCTCGATCGCGCGGCGCGGCTCGTGAACACATTCATAGAGCCAAAGTGCGGCGAGGTGGAAGACGTAGTCTGTTCCGTTCATGACGTCTGCGAGGAGCTTCGTGTCCGCGATCGATCCCTCGATGAGCGACACGCGCGGATCCTCCAGCGCGGCAGCGAGGTTCTCGCGCGTGCCGCGGACGAGATCGTCGAGGACGACGATCTCCTTCACCGGCTCGCGTACGAGTCGGTCGACGATGTGCGATCCGATGAAGCCCGCGCCGCCGATGACGAGTACACGGCTACCGTCGAGCGTGTGATAGGGAGGCGTGCTCATGAGCCGGTGCCTCGGTCCAAGGGCGGCGCGAGTATAGCCACGCGGTCGGACCGGCCGTCCGTCGCCGTCGTCACCGAGATCGTCGCTCCGTATCGGATCCCGGTCTTCAACGAGCTCGCCCGGCTGCTCGAAGGCAGGCTCCACGTGTACTTCATCGCCGAGTCCGAACGGAGACGCGGGGACTGGCCCGTCATGCGGGACGCGATCGAGTTCGAGCACACCGTGCTCGGCGGGCTGCAGGCCAGCCTGCCGTACCGGGGGGACCGGTTGCCGCTGTACCTGTCACGGCCGCTGCTGCCTCGTCTCAGGCGCGAACGGTTCGACACCGTGGTCGTCGGCGGCTGGAACCACCTCGAGTGCTATCAGGCTCTCCTGTACGCGCGTCGCAGCGGCGCGCGTTTCGTGTTCTGGTCGGAGACGCCGCTGTTCGACAAGCCGCTCGACTCGCGTCCCGCGCGGAACGCGGTCAAGCGCGCGGTCGTCCAACGCGCGGACGGGTTCGTGACTCCCGGCGTGTCGGGGGCGCGCTACCTGAAAGCGCTCGGCGCGGCGCCGGAATCCATTCACATCGCTCCGAACGCCGTCGACAACGACTTCTGGTCCGAACGGCCCGCAGACGTAACCGACCCGACTGTGCCGACCGTGCTCTTCGTCGGACGGCTGATCGAGATCAAGGGCATACGGGTTGCGGTCGAGGCGTTCCGCCGCTCGCAGCTCGCGTCCGTCGGGCGGCTCGTCGTCGCCGGCGACGGGCCGGAGCGTGCGGCTGTCGGACGCCTCGCGCCCGCGAACGTCTCGCTGCTCGGGCCGCAGCAGATGACGGCCCTCCGCCGGCTCTACCACTCGAGCACCGCCCTCGTGTTCCCGTCGAACTGGGAGGTCTGGGGCGTCGTCGTCAACGAGGCGGCAGCTGCGGGCCTGCCGACGATCGGAAGTGACCGAGCGGCCGCGGTGCGCGACCAGATCGAGGACGAGGTCGACGGCTTGGTGTTTCCGGCGGGAGACGTCGACGCCCTGGCCCGGATCTTCGATCGGGTCGCGACGGATCCGGAATCGCTCGTGCGCCTTCGGCCCGGAGTGCGGGCGCTCGCCGAGCGTGCGTCACCGCGCGCGTGCGCCGAGCGCATCGCCGCTGCGCTCGTGCGGACGACTTCGGGGAGAACATCGTGAGCCGTCCGCGCGTCCTGCAGGTCTTCCCGTACTGGCTCGACCCGGAGACGGGCGGTGCGAGTGGCGTGAAGGACGTGATCGCGTCGATCGTCGAGTTGACGAGCGACGATTGGGACCACGTGGTCGTCACGCCGGGCGCGTCTCCGCACAACGAGCGGTTCCGGTCGGCCGGCGCGGTCGATGTCGTCGACCTCGGCCGCAGGGACCACCTGATCGTCAGGCGCGGCTCGGGTGCCGCATCGCTGGCCCGCCATGCGGTCGACCTCGCCCGTGCATCGCGGCGTCTTGCTGCCCTCATCCGTCGCCGGGACATCGCCGTCGTCCATAGCCACTCCTCCGCCTACCTCGGAGGAGCGCTCGCCGCCCGGCTGACGGGCCGACCGTCGCTGGTCCATGTCCACGAGCGCATGGATCGCCTTCCTCCGTTGATCGCATGGGGCCATCGGCGCGTCACGGCGACGCTCGCAGATCGTGTCGTCGTCCTCGCGCGGTTCATGGAGGACGAGTGGCACGACGCTGCGCGCAAGCTCGAAACGATTCCGAACACGGTCATCGTGCGCCCTCCGGGGGTCACCGAAGACGGTGGGGTCGTCCCGATCGGGTTTCTCGGCCGGATCGCACCCCGGAAAGGAATCGAGTACCTGATCGACGCGCTCGCGTTGGTTCGGGACGAGGTTCCAGACGCACGGCTCGTCGTCGTCGGCGGCCCGGCCGAGCCGGAGGACTACGCCTACCTCGAACGGCTCCGCTCGCACGCTGCGTCGCTCGGCACCGCCGTCGAGTTTCGAGGCCCGACCGACGATCCCCTCGGCTTTCTTCGCGATGTGTCCGTCCTCGGGTTCGTCTCGCCGGTCGACATCGCACCCGTCACGGTGCTGCAGGCGATGGCGTTGGGGGTGCCAGTCGTCTCAGGCTCCCACGGAGGTGCAGAGGAGTTCGTCGTCGACGGTGTCACCGGCGTCGTCGTCCCACCGCGGGATGCTCGCGCGCTGGCCGCCGCCCTTGTCGACGTCCTCCGGCACGCCGAACTTCGCGCCCAGATGTCACAGGCCGCGCGAACGCGCTTCGGCGAGCTGTACGGGCCGGAGCGTTTCCGAGCCCAGATCTCGGAGCTCTACGAGCGAGCGCTGCTCAAGCGCCGCGGATCTGCGCCTCGACGTCGAAGCTGATGCGTGTTGCGCGCAGCTGCTCCTCGAGGGAGATCGGCCACGGCCCGCCGCGGAGCAGGCACTCGGCGAGCGCCTCGAGCTCCTGCCGGTGCCCTTTGTCGATCGTGCGCGACGACCACAGCGGTGCCTTGCTCCCGCTCGCGGTCAGCGACCGGTAGTCGTCGAGTGTCAGGACGACGCCGTCGCCGTACACCTCGAGGCGTTCCTTCGGGTGCTCCTTCGCGCCGAGCGCCGTATAGGTGAGCGTGCACAGCGACCCGTCGTCGTAGGTCACCGTGGCCGTGAAGTTGTCGTTCGCGGCAAGCCGGGCCGACGGCGAGATCGCGCTCGCGCGGACGTCCTTCACCGCCGAGCCCGTGAGCGAGTCGAACACGTCGTACACGTGGCACGCCTCGCCGATGTTGCGACCTCCGCCTTCCGGCCCGTGCACCCAATGGTCGAGCGGGATGTACCCCGCGTTCAGGCGGTAGTCGGCGACGATTGGAGCCGTCCTGGCCGCGAGCCGCTTGCGAAGCGTCTGCACGGCCGGCGAGAAGCGACGGTTGAAGCCGGTCATCAGCACCGGTGCGTCGGCCGTCTCGGCGTAGAACGCCTCGATCTGGTCGAGCTCCTCTGCTGTCAGCGCGAGCGGCTTCTCCACGAACACGTGCTTGCCTGCGCGCAGCGCAC
>DASXDB010000131.1:0-1607 GCA_036490895.1 Gaiellaceae bacterium | reverse complement strand
GCGGCTAGATGCGCCGGTAGCGGGCGTCGGTGAGCGAGTAGACGCCGAACGCGATGAGCCCGGCGGCGACGACGCCCAGCAGTACGGGGCCGTACGACGTGTGCACGATCCTCGCGAGCGCACCGTCGAGGCCGACCGCCTTGTTCGGGTTGTAGTCGATCGCAGCCTTGACGAGGAAGATCCCGACCAGCGCGAAGACGACCATCCGCGCCAGGTAGCCGACGATGCCGATCCAGGTGATCCACGTGCGGACAAGCGGGCTCATCTGCTCGGTCTTCGAGTCGTCGAGGAAGTCCTGGCTGATTCCCTTATAGCCCTGGTAGAGACCGATCCCGATCACCACGGCGCCCGCCAGGCCGACGAGCCACGTGCCTGCCGGCCAGCCGAGGACGCCCGCAGTCGGCTTGGACGCATTGCCGGAGCCGCTCGAGCCGGAACCGAGGAGGATCTCGACCGCGATCACGCACAGGGCGCCGTAGACGATCCCGCTCGCGAGGGCGGCGACGCGATCAAAGCCGCTGTCCGTGTCCTCCGGCCCGTGTCCGAGCGCTGCACGCACGAACCGCCACAGCGCGTATCCGCCCAGCCCGATGGCAACGAGCGTCAGCAGCACCTTGCCGAACGGCTGATGCGCGATGGTCTTCAACGCGCCCTGCTGGTTCGTGGTCGTGCCGCCGGACCCGACGGCGAGCTTGATCGCGAGGATGCCGATGATCCCGTAGATCAGGCCACGGGCGACGAATCCCGCACGCGCGAGCCACTCGAACGCGCCGCTGTGCGCGACGTCTTCGCCGCCTCGCCGAGCTGCCTGAACCGGCTGCGACTTTGTTGGTGCCTGGACGCTCACGGAACAACAACGTGTCGGGTCCCGGTACGGATACGGAGAGGAACGCGGCCCGTCCCCTGCCTGTTCGGCGGAGACGGGCCGCAGGTCTACTACGACGCGACGGCGGCCTGGTTGACCCCGCTCTTGAACAGCCCGCCCGTCGCGATCTTCGTCAACAGCTTGTCGGCGGCGCTCTCCTCGTCGAGCGTCTCGCCGAGCAGCTTCTCGGCGTCGCGATGGTCGAGCTCGCCTGCGAGCGTGCGGGCCGTCCCGTAACCGGCGATCTCGTAGTGCTCGATGCGCTGCGCGCTCGCGATGATCGCTGCGTCTTTCGCGACCGGATCGCCGTCCTTGCCGAGCACCTCTTCGCCTTCGGCGACGAGACCCTGCATCGCCTTGCAGGTGATCGCCGAGCCCGACATGCCCAGGATCCCTTTCACGTCCTCGAGTCGCTTCACATGCGTCTTCGTCTCTTCGAGGTGTTCCGTGATCGCCTGCTTCAATTCCGGCGAGTGCGCCGCGTCGGCGACCTTCGGAAGCGCGGCGACCAGCTGCTTCTCCGCGCTCAGGAGATCCATCACCTGCTCGTGCAGCACGTCGTCAAGCGACCTGAAACCCATGACCCCTCCTTCCGTTCGATGAACTACGAGTGCTTGCGAGCCGTCGCCTTGCCGCCCTTGCGGCCGGCAGCCTTCTTCTGAGCCGTCGTGCCGCCTTGCGACGACGACGAGCGCGACGAGCCCGAGTGCGAATGCTCTCCACCGTGCCTCGACGCGTCGGG
>DASXDB010000130.1:0-3666 GCA_036490895.1 Gaiellaceae bacterium | reverse complement strand
TCGTCCCGGCTCTCGAAGATGCCGGGCGCCTCGACGCCGACGAGGACGCGGCCGTGGGCGGCCGACACGCTCGAGACCTTGGACATCCTGCGGCCGTCCTCGTAGGCGAGCCCCTCGCTCGATTGCGTCCAGGTCTCGCCGAGATCGGGGCTGCGCCAGATCGATGAGCCGTGCCACTCGCTCGCGGCGGCGGCGTAGATGGCGCCCGAATCCTTGTCGTAAACAGCGTGGTACACGGGCCAGCCCTCGCAGTACGCCCCTCGCAGCGACCACTCTCGGCGATCGGCGTCGCTCTCGAGCATGAACAGGCCCTTGCGGGTTCCAACGAGCAAAACCGTGCGTGACACGTTGCTTCACCTCCGGCAGACGACGGGCTCAGTCTCTCATTCGACTCCCGTCGCTGTCGAAACTCATCGGTGCCCAACGCTCTTCCAGCCGGGTCACCTTCCACACCGCCGCCGACGTCGCCCAGGTGGCGACGAACAGCCCGACGATCCCGTACCCGAGCAGGTTGAAGTCGAGCCTCCCGACCCCGGGAGCGCCGAGCACCTGCAGGAGCTCCACGCTGCCGACGCCGAGTGCCACGACGACCGAGAGCGTCGTGACGGTCAGGTTGTAATAGACCTTCCGCACCGGGTTCGAGAACGCCCAGGTGTAGGCGTGACTCATGAAGGCGCCGTCCGCGGTGTCCATCAACGACATCCCGGCGGCGAACAGCAGCGGCAGCGAGAGCACGGCGAGGAACGGCACGTGGCTCGTGTTCGTCGCGACACCGGCCGAGATCGCGAGCAAGCCCACCTCGGTCGCCGTGTCGAAGCCGAGCCCGAACAGGACGCCGAGCGGGTACATCTGCCAGCTCTCGCGGATGCGGTTGGCGACGCGGCCGATGAAGAGCCGCGACATCAGCCCACGCTCGAGTAGCCGCTGCTCGAGGCGCTCCTCGTCCAGGCTTCCGGTCCGCATCTCGCGGAACACGCGCACGATGTCGAGCAGGACGAGCAGGTTGAGGATCCCGATGATCCAGAGGAACGTCCCGGAGACGCCCGCGCCCACGTAGCCGCCCCAGTGCTGGAACGAGGGGATGTGCGCCTTCACGCTCGCCGCACCGACCGCGAGCGACGCCGTGAGCGCGAGGACGACGCTCGAGTGACCGAGCGAGAAGAAGAAGCCGACGCCCAGCGGCCGCTTCTCCTCCTGGAGGAACTTGCGCGTCGTGTTGTCGATCGCCGCGATGTGATCGGCGTCGAACGCGTGTCTCAGCCCGAACGTGTACGCGAGCGTGCCGAGCCCCGCGAGCGCCGGGTTCGGCCGTGCGTAGAAGAGGAACAGGCCCCAACCCGCGACGTGAAGGAGCGTGACGGCGCCGCCGAAGCCGGAGAGGCGAAGCCACTCGGCACGGGAGAGCGCGGGGATCGACCGAAGCATCGGGCTACCTCACGTTCGGGAGTGCGTGGACGGTCATCGCGACCCCCGCGACGACGATGACGACCGCGGAGACGGCCGGGAGGATCCGCAGCGCGAGGCCGTCGAAGCTGCGCTTGGCGAACGCCGAGCGCGCCACGACCGCGACGAGGCCGATCCCGGTGATCGTGAGCGCGAGCCCGAGCGAGAACGCGACGATGAGGACGAGGCCGAACGCGACCCGGTGAAGCGAGATCGCGGCGAGCAGCACGACGAGCGCCGACGGGCACGGCAGCGCGCCGCCGGAGATCCCGACTGCGAGCAGCCCGCGGAAGCCGCGTCCCGGTTCCGGCGCATGGCTGTGGTCGTGGCCGTGGTGATGGTGGTCGTGCGTGTGGCCGTGCCGGTGCGCGCGCTCGTGCAGCCAGTCGCGCACGCGCGCGCGGAGAACGGCAGCGCCGATCACGACGACGGAGATGCCGGCGACCGCGTTGAGCCAGGGATACAGCGTCTCGGGAACGATCCACTGCGAGAGGGCGAGCGTCACGAGGCCGAGCGCGAACACGCCGATCGTGTGCGTGACCGTCACGATCAACCCGAGTACGGCCGCGTCGCGCGGCGTACCGCGACGGCCGACGAGATAGGCGGTGACGATCGTCTTGCCGTGACCCGGCGACAACGCGTGGGCCGCGCCCCAGAACAGCGCCGCCGCGAGCGAGACGAGGATCACCAGCACGCTCAGATGCCGCTCGCCGATCAGCTTGGTGAACCCACTGTCGGCGATTCGGTCGGGTGCCTCGAGCGTGCGGCCCGTCGACAGCCGCGGAACGGCCGCACCGGTGGGCGAGATCGTCGCCCGCGCACGGGTCACGTCGAGCGGGCTCTGAAGGAGGCTCTTCGGATACGCGTGCAGCTCGTCGGAGAGGCTGTGCGTGCTCGCGCCGACGACGATCTCCTTCCAGCCGAGGCGACCGGCGTAGTTCGTGTCGTCGACGGTGAGCTCCTCGGCGCGGTCGACCGCAGGCCCCCGGAGGATCACCTCGAGCCGCATCGTGTGCAGCCCGGCGACGCCGCGGGGGAACGCGAGCGCGCGCGCGACAGGGCGCAGCACGACGGCGCGGCCGTCGACGTTGACGTGCAGCCCACGGGCGACCCGCTGCGCGTAGACGGCGGGATCGACTCCGTCCTGCCGCGCCTGATACGTGGGGATCTCCGCCATGTCGAGGACGTAGCGGACGTACAGCCGATGACCGGCCACCTCGACGCGCGCGAAGCGGTTGATCGTGAAGTTCCCGAGCGGATGCGCCGACGCGGCGGCCGGTGCGAGCAGCGCCGCGGCGGCGGCGAGGACGACAAGCAGCTTCTTCACGAGGAGGCTCCCCAAGTGGCGACCGGCGCCCACAGGATCGAGAAGTGCGGGTTGATCGCGAGCGCGCGGCGGTAGTACCGGCGCGCCTCCGCGGTGCGGCCGAGACACGCGGCGACATAGCCGCGGTGGAAGATCTTCAGCGCGTCCTTCGTACCGAGCCGAAGTGCGCGAGTCGAGTACGGCAGCGCCTCGGTGCAACGTCCCGCACGCGCGAGCGCCCAACCGAGGACGTCGTCACCGACGATGCTCGGCCGCTCGGCGTAGCCCTTGCGCGCGAGCTCGACGGTCTTCGCCGGCGTGCGTCCGTGGTCGGCGTCGAACAGCGCGATGTCCAGGTCGTTGCGGACGCCGTTCGCGGCCAGCAGCCGCTCGATCACGCCGATCAGCGCGTACTCCTTGGCAGCGGCGGCGCGAGCGCCGAGCGCTCCGTCGAGGTCGCCGAGCAGTGCGACGTACTGAGGCAGCGGAACGCGCGCGACCGCTTGCGTCTCGAGGGTCCGGGCCCGGCGCAGATGGCCGAGCGCGGCCGCGGACTGCGCGAGCCCGTCGAGGGCGAGCGGGTACCCCGGGAAGGAGGCGAGCGCCGCGCGCATCGTCTGCGCGGCAGCAGTGGCGTCTCCCGTCGACAGCTGGAGCAGGCCGAGCTGAACGCGCGTCCAGGCGTAGGCCTCGCGCTCTCCGACCGCCGCCGACGACGCGAGCTCCATCGCACGAGCCGCACCGGCCGTGTCGCCGAGCAGCTCACGTGCGTACGAGATGCGTGCGTACGACGCGACACTCGGCTTCAGCGCCGTCATCCGGTTGAAGGCTGCGAACGCCTGCGCGTAGTGACCGAGCTCGATCTGGGCGTCGCCGATCACGCCGTACACACCCGCGGTCGTGGGCGAGATCGACCG
>DASXDB010000129.1:0-15974 GCA_036490895.1 Gaiellaceae bacterium | reverse complement strand
GTCACTCGGCGGTCGGAGAGGCTGCCGACGTCCTCGCCGGCGATCGTGACGGTGCCGCTCGTCGGCTTGTCCAGCGCGGCGAGGAGGTGCATGAGGGTCGACTTGCCGGAGCCCGAAGGCCCCATCACCGCGACGAGCTCGCCCGCTCCGACCGAAAGGGAGACCCCGCGCAGCGCGTCGACTGCGGCCTCGCCTTCGCCGAAGCGGCGGGCGAGATCCGTTGCGGTGACGACTGCTCCGTTGCTGTTCATGTTTCCGAGGCTACCGGCTCCGCGCGCACGCCGATATTGGGGTTGTCCCCCCAATCGACCCTCGGGGTTTCCCTACGCCGGAATCTGAGCGAACTCGGGAATGATCCCGTCGCCGTAGGCCTGCAACGTCTCCTCCTGACCATGCGTCATGAGGTAGATGTTGAACTGGTCGACGCCGATTTCGTCGAGCTCGCGCAGCTTGTGCTTGCACTGCTCGATGCTGCCGATCACGCAGAAGCGGTCGCAGATCTCGTCGGTGACGAACGCGCCATGCTTCGCGCCGACGCGCGAGTGCTCGTTGTAGTCGTAGAACTTGCGCGCAAGCACGTATTCGGTGAGCGCCTTCGGCACGGCGCTCCCGTCGGTGCCGTAGCGGTCGATGAGGTCCTGCACGTGGTTCGAGACCATCGCGGGGAACCAGCGCACCTGCTCGCGCGCGTCGGCGAGATCGTCGCTGATGTGGCTCGGTGCGCTGACGATGCACTTCAGCGCGGCCGGGTCGCGTCCCGCCTCCTCGGCGGCCTGCCGGGCGGTGGCCATGATCCACTGGACGATGTCCGGGTCGGCGAGCTGGATGATCACGCCGTCACCCTGCCGTCCGGCGACTCCGAGCGCCTTCGGCCCGTAGCCCGCGACATGCATCTCGATCTCGGGCAGCTCCGGGCGCACCCACTTCAGCTGGAGGTCCTTGTCGTTCCAGTGGACCTCCTTGCCGTTCATGAACGGCTTGATCATCTCGAGCGCGGCTTCGAACTCGGCCACTTTCACCGGTTTCTGGCCGATGTAGCGACGAGCGGAGTCGCCGCGGCCGATGCCCATGATCATCCGGCCGTTCGAGATGTCGTGCAGCGTCGCGTAGGCGCTCGCGAGCACGGTCGGCTCGCGTGTCCCGGGGTTCGTGACCATGTGACCGAGCTTGATCTTCGACGTCCGGTCGGCCGCGAGCGCAAGCGTCGGCATGGATTCCTGCCAGAGCACGTGCGAGTCGTACGTCCACGCGTACTCGAATCCGTGCCGTTCCGCGAGCTGCATCAGCTCGATCATCCGCTGGTACGGCGGGTCGGGCAGGACCGTGACGCCGAAGCTCAGGGGCACGGACCCAGCCTACTACGATCATTCGCATGAAAATCATCTGCGTCGGACGCAACTACGCGGCGCACGCGGCAGAGCTCGGGGACGAGCTGCCCGCGGCGCCGCTTCTCTTCGGCAAGTTCACGAACACGCTGATCAGCCCCGGTGAAGCGATCGTCCTCCCGCCCGAGGCAACCCATGTCGACGCCGAAGCCGAGCTCTGCGTCGAGATCGGCACGGCCGGCCATCGGATCCCGGAAGCTCGTGCGCTCGAGCACGTGCGCGGCTACCGCTGCGCGAACGATCTCTCGGCGCGGAACATCCAGTACACGGAGAGCCAGTGGACGCGCGCCAAGGGCTTCGACACGTTCTGCCCGCTCGGCGACCGGCTCGTGCCGGTCTCGGAGCTGGGCGACGGCAGCGGCCTGCGCGTCGTGCAGCGCCTGAACGGGGAGGTGCTGCAGGACGGCTCGACGAGCGATCTGATCTTCCCGGTTCCGTACCTCGTCGCGTACATCTCGAACGTGTTCTCGCTCGAGCCGGGCGACCTGATCCTGACGGGCACGCCGCCGGGCGTCGGCTGGGCGCGCGACCCGAAGGTGGCGTTGGCGGACGGCGACACCGTGGACGTCGAGGTCGAGGGAATCGGCGTGCTGTCGAACCCGGTGGTCGCTGCGTGACGGAGTGCTTCTTCTGCCGCTTCCTCGGCGGTGAGGAGTCCGAGCACAACAAGCTCGAGGATGTCGTCCTGCGGACGCCGGGCACGACAGCATTCGTCTCACCGCGCGCGTGGCCAGCGAACGCCGGCAACGTCATCGTCATTCCCAACGAACACGTATCCGATCTCGAGTCGGCCGAGGACGCACTGGTGGCGGAGCTGTTCACCGCCGCGAAACGCGTCGCGATCGCGATGCGAACGGCATATGACTGCCCCGCGACGTCGGTACGTCAGCACAACGGGGCGGCGGCGGGCCAGGAGATCGACCACCTTCATGTGCACGTGTTTCCGCGCTACGACGGCGATCGGCTCTACGACCGAACCGGCGAGCACCGATTCGCTCCTCCCGCGGAGCGAGCCGAGTTCGCGCGGCGCCTCAGGTCGGCGCTGGTGTCAGACACTCTCGGTGTCTGACACCTCTACGAACTGAGCTTCGCGATCGTCTTCGACGTCAGGCGATCGAGCGCCTGAACCGACAGCTCGAGGTGCTCGCGCTTCGTGTCCTCGAGCTTGGTGTGCGACAGCCCGCGGAGGCTCTGCACGAAGATCATCACCGTCGGGATGCCGGCGCGCGCGAGCTCGGCCGCGTCGTGCAGCGGACCCGACGGCAGTCGGTGCGACGTGCCCGCGACCTCGCGGATCGATTCGTCCGCGAGCTCGATCAGCGCGTCGTCGAACAGGATCGGCTCGATGTTCCAGATCCGCTCCCACTCGACCTCGATGTTCTCCTCGCGTGCGAACCGCTCGGCCGCGTCCTGCGCCATCGTGAGCATGCGCGCGAGCTGCGCGGCGTCGAGGTGGCGCTGGTCGAGGAGCTGCTCCGCCGTCTCGACGACCGACGTGACGATGCCGGGCTTCGTCACGACGCCGCCCGACGTGCAGACAGCGCCGCCGCCGACCTCCGCAGCGATCTCGCGGATGTAGAGCGCGAGCTTCGCGGCGCCGGCGAGTGCGTCCCGCCGCTTGTCCATCGGCGTCGACCCTGCGTGCGCGGCCTGTCCGCGCCAGGTGAACCGCGAGCGCTCGACTCCGAACGTCCCCAGGACGACGCCGAGCGGCAGGTCCATCGACTCGAGCACGGGTCCTTGCTCGATGTGCAGCTCGAGGTACGCGGCAGCGTCGGCGAGCTGTGAGCTGGCCGCGAGCGCGCCGTCGAGATCGACTCCGTGCTCGCGCAATGCGTCGGGCAGCGCGATCCCGTCGCGGTCCCTGAGCGTCCGCAGCTCGTCCTGGTCGGCCATCGAGCCCGCGGCGGCCGATGAGCCGAAGAGGGAGCGGCCGAAGCGCGCGCCCTCCTCGTCGGCCCAGGAGACGAGCCGGACCGTGACGGGCGGCGTTCCGTCGGCGGCGATCCGCCGCACCACCTCGACGCCCGCGAGCACGTTCAGGCAGCCGTCCAGCCAGCCGCCGTTCGGCACCGAGTCCATGTGCCCGCCGATCAGCAGCGCCCGGTCGGAGGAGCCGCGCAGCGTGAACCACTGGTTGCCGGCCTCGTCGATCTCCTCCACGGCTCCGGTGCCCTCCAGCTTCTGCCGCAGGAAGTCGCGCGCCGTCTCCCACGTGTCCGTCCACGCGACCCGCTGGGCGCCGTTCTCGTCTCCGGTCAGCTCCCGGAGGCCGTCCAGGTCGGCGACGGCACGTGCAGGGTCCAGCGCCATGGCGCGAGCCTAACCGCTGTGTTAGAACGCGGCGAATGGCGTCGATCGCAGTCGAGCGGCCCACGCAAGGGGCTGCCGGAGTGAGCGCGACGGCGCGCCGAATCGCGTCCTTTTTGCTCGTCCTAGGTTGTCTCTGGGGGTTCTGGGAGCTCTACCGCTGGGTGTGGTCGTCAGCGGGCTGGACCTGGCCCTTCCGCGTCGATGCATCGACGATGCCGCACGTCCACGAGATCCTGCACGCACTCGCCCAGCACCCGACGTCCGGCTCCGGGCAGATTCTCGCAGTCCAGCTGCTGAAAGCGGCCGGCTTCACGGCGAAGGAGGCTGTCGCCGGCTTCTCGATCGGTGCCCTCGTCGGCTTCGGCCTTGGCGTCGCAATGTCACAGGCGCGCCTGCTCCAGCGCGGGCTGCTCCCGTACGTGGTCGCGTCGCAGGCGGTGCCGATCCTCGCCGTTGCGCCCATCGTGGTCGTGTATCTCGGCAGCCTGCACGTTGCCCCTTGGTTCTCGGTCGCGGTGATCGCCGCCTACCTGACCTTCTTTCCCGTGGCGATCAATACGCTGCGAGGACTGCAGTCCACCGACCGCCGCGCCCTCGAGCTGATGCGGTCGTACGCAGCCGGCCGCTGGTACGTGCTCTGGAAGCTTCGCGTCCCGGCCGCCCTCCCGTTCATCTTCTCGGCACTGCGTGTCTCGGCCACGGCGAGCGTCGTCGGCGCGATCATCGGCGAGGCGCCTTCGTCCATCCAGTCGGGGCTCGGCGGTTACATCGTCAACTTCAACCAGTACTACACGCTTGAGCCGCAGAACCTGTGGGCGACGAATCTCGTCGCGGCGCTGCTCGGAATCGCGTTCTTCCTGGTCGTCGTCCTGGCGGAGCGCGCCGTGCTGCGCCGCGCGCCGGAGAACGTCGTATGAACCGTGGGCTCGACGGAGGGTCACAGACCGTCGTCGCGATCAGCGACGTCGGCAAGACCTTCCAGGCAGGGACAACCGCCCTCAGCGGCATCGACCTCGAGATCGGCAAGCGTGAGTTCGTCTCTCTGATCGGACCGTCCGGCTGCGGCAAGTCGACCTTGCTCCGCATCATCGGCGATCTGATCGAGCCCTCGACCGGATCGGTGCTCGTCAACGGCAAGACGGCGAACCAGGCACGGCGCGACCACGACTATGGCATCGTGTTCCAGGAGGCGGTGCTCTACGACTGGCGAACCGTCGCGCGCAACATCTCGCTGCCGCTCGAGCTGGCGGGCTGGGACAGGCGACGGCGTTCGGCGCGCGTCGGGGAGATGCTCGAACTGGTGGAACTGACCGGCTTCGGAGACCACCACCCATGGCAACTCTCCGGCGGCATGCAGCAGCGCGTCGCGATCGCACGCGCGCTCTCGTTCGATCCTTCGTTGCTGCTGATGGACGAGCCGTTCGGCGCGCTCGATGAAATGACGCGGGAGCGACTCAACCTCGAGCTACTGCGCATCTGGGAGGCGAGCGGCTCGACGATCGTCTTCGTCACTCACTCGATCGCCGAGGCGGTATTCCTTTCGACGCGCGTGATCGTGATGTCCGCGCGGCCAGGGCGGATCTCACGCGTCGTGCCAATCGACCTGCCGCAGCCCCGACGGGCCTCCAGCCGCGAGAACCCCCGGTTCTTCGAGTATGTGACCGAGATCCGCGAGGCCCTCCATCTCGGTGCGGATCTCGACCGCCAAGTCGCTGCGGCTGACGAGGAGGTGCGGGCGCAATGAGTTCGGTTCAACCGACTGCGATCCAGCCGCGCCGGCCAGGGCTGCTTGCCAACCGGATCGGCCGGCGGGTGTGGGACTGGCTTCCCGCGCTCGTGGTGCTGGCGGTGATTTTCGCTGCGTGGCAGGAGTCGATCGATCTGTTTCACATCAAGAAGTTCCTCGCACCGCAGCCAACCACGATTGCGAGCACCTTTTGGACCGATCGCGGCCAGCTGCTCCGGGCCGGTTGGTTCACCTTCCAGGAGGCGCTCGGCGGCTACGCGATCGGCTGCGGGCTCGCGCTCGTCGTTGGGCTGGTCCTCGCCCGCTGGCGCGGCCTCGGGCGCGCGCTCCTTCCATACGCGATCGCCGCGAACGCGATCCCGATCATTGCGTTCGCGCCGATCGCGGACGCCTGGTTCTCGCCCTTCTCGAAGACATCCAAGATGGTGATCGCCGCGGTGCTTTGCTTCTTCCCTGTCCTCGTCAACACTCTGCGCGGGTTGACATCGGTGCGCCCTTCCTCGATCGAGCTGATGCGCTCTTACGCCGCCGGGGAGGTCGAGATCTTCCGTCGCGTCCGGATCCCGTCCGCGCTGCCGTTTGTGTTCACGGCGCTCAAGATCTCAAGCGTTCTCGCGATGATCGGCGCGATCGTCGGCGAGTACTTCGGCGGCGACTTCAACGCGTTGGGCGTCCTTATCAACAGCAAGAGCTCGACATTCGACTTCAAAGAGGCGTGGGCAGGCATCGCGGTCGCATGCGCATTCGGGATCGCCTTCTACCTCGCCGTGGCTCTGGTGGAGCGGCTGTCTCTCCGCTGGGTCCCATCGACATCGGAGTGAGCGAGCTTCAGAATGGCGGGACGATCCGAGTCGAAGAGAGGAGCAACATGAGGGCACGCGGTACATTCGCCGCAGCCGTCTTGGCGGTGGCGGTCCTCGGCGTCGCGCTCGCGGCGGCTGCGCTGGCATCACCGAAGCATGCGCAGCTGACCAAAGTGACCCTGCAGCTGAAGTGGGTGACCCAAGCCCAGTTCGCCGGCTACTACGAGGCGAAGGCGAAGGGCTACTACGAGAAACAGGGCCTCGACGTGACGATCAAGCCCGGCGGCCCGAACATCATCCCGGAGCAGGTCGTGGCCGGCGGTCAGGCGCAGTTCGGCATCGACTGGCTCTCGAGCCTGATGACCTCGCGCGACAAGAACATCGACCTAGTGAGCATCGCGCAGGTCTTCAACAAGAGCGGCCTCACGCTGCTGACCTGGAAAAGCAGCGGCCTCAACTCCGTCGCGAAGCTGAAAGGAAAGAAGGTCGCGAACTGGCTCGGGGGCAACGAGTTCGAGGTCTTCGCGGCCCTGGCGAAATACGGAATGGATCCTGCTCACAACAAGAACGTAACGATCGTGCAGGAGCCGTTCACGATGAACTTCTTCGTCGCGCATCAAGCTGATGCAGCTTCGGCGATGACGTACAACGAGCTTGCCCAGGTCCTCGAGACTAAGAATCCGTCCACGGGGAAGCTGTTCACGTCGAAGGACCTCAACGTCATCCCGATGCAGAGCGTCGGGACCGCGATGCTCGAAGACAACATCTTCACGACCGGCAACTGGATCAAGAACCCGGCGAACCAGGCGATCGCCAAGAAGTTCCTGACCGCCTCATTCCAGGGCTGGATCTACTGCCGCGACCACGTCAAGGATTGCGTCAAGACCGTGCTCGCGAACGGACCGGCGCTGCCGCGTGGTCATCAGACCTGGCAGATGAACGAGATCAACAAGCTCATCTGGCCCGCGTCGCGTGGGATCGGGATCATGGATCCGACCGCATTCAAGCGCTCGGCGGCGATCGTCGCCAAGTGGGGCAAGCTGAAGAAGGTGCCGGGCCACGAGGCGTACCGCACCGATCTCGCGCAGGCGGCCGACGCGGCGCTCAAGGCGCAGGGAACGGACATCTACGGCAAGAGCTACAAGCCGATCACGGTCAACGTGACCGCGGGCGGCAAATAGGCAAACTAAGAGGCGTAGACTCGGGATCCTGGCCCCGCCGAGCGGCGGCCAGGATCCCGAGGTTCGAGTCAAGGGAGCTCTCCATGTCCGTGCTGATCAAGGGCGGCCGGGTCATCACCGCAGCCGACAACTACGTCGCCGACATCTACATCGAGGGTGAACGGATCACCACGATCGGCGAATCGCTCGACGTGAGCGCGGACCGCACGATCGACGCAGCCGGCAAGTACGTGCTGCCCGGCGCGGTCGACCCGCACACGCACCTCGAGATGCCGTGGCGGGGCGAGACGACGATCGACGACTTCGAGTCCGGCCAGACCGCCGCGGCGTTCGGCGGCACGACGACGCACGTCGACTTCTGCATCCAGGGCAAGGGCCAGACCTTCGGAGAGGCGCTCGAGATCTGGCACGCCAAGCGCAACGGCAAATCGATCATCGACAACGGCTTCCACATCGCGATCACCGACCTGGCCGGCCGGGAGCGGCTCGACGAGCTCGCAACGCTCCCCGACGAGCACGGCGTCACGTCCTACAAGCTCTTCATGGCGTACAAGGACTCGCTGATGGTCGACGACGAGACGCTCTTCCGCGCCATGCAGGTCGCGGCCAAGAGCGGCGCCCTCGTGATGGTGCACGCGGAGAACGGCGATGCGATCGAGGTGCTGATGGCCGAGGCGATCGCCGCCGGCAACACGTCCCCCAAGTTCCACGCACTGACGCGCCCGCCCGAGACGGAGGGCGAGGCGACGAACCGCGCCGTGCAGCTCGCCCGCATCGCCGGCGCGAAGCTCTACGTCGTGCACGTGTCGTGCGCGGAGTCGGTCGAGCCGATCGCGATCGCGCGCGAGAAAGGCTGGGACATCTGGGGCGAGACCTGCACCCAGTACTTCTTCATCGACCAGTCGTTCCTCGACAGGCCGGACTTCGAGGGCGCGAAGTACGTGTACACGCCGCCGCCTCGCGCGAAGGCGAACCAGGAGATCCTCTGGAACGCCGTGCGCACGAATGTGCTGCAGGCGATCTCGACCGACCACTGCGCGTACCTCTTCAACGGCCAGAAGGACGCGGGCAAGGACGACTTCCGCCAGATCCCGAACGGCGGCCCGGGCCTCGAGAACCGGCTCCAGATGATCCATCACTTCGGCGTGCGCGAAGGGCGGATCTCGCTGAACCGGATGGTCGAGCTGCTCTGCACGAATCCGGCGAAGCTGTTCGGCCTCTACCCGCGCAAGGGGACGCTGGCAGTGGGCTCCGATGCGGACGTCGTCGTCTTCGACCCGGAGAAGCGCGTCACGATCTCTGCCTCCACGCACCACTCCCGCTCGGACTACAACCTGTACGAAGGGACCGAGGTGCAGGGCTCGCCCGAGACGGTGCTGCTCCGCGGCAACGTGATCGTCGACGGGGACGAGCTGCTCGCGAAGCCCGGCAGCGGCCAGTTCATCAAGCGCGCGCGGCCGAACGAAGAGCTGAAGCCGGCGGCGCTCGCTACGGCGTAGCCGCGAGCAGCGCGTCGATCCGGTCGACGACCGCGTTCGAGCCCTTCTGGGCGGCAAGGCCACGCGAGTGCGCGAGGGCTTCGCGCGCCTCGTCGACGCGGCCGGCGGCGAGGAGCACCTCGCCGAGCTCCATCCAGACGTCGTGCTGCTGGGTTGTGTACTCCCCTGCGTCGGCGATCGCGACGGCCTCTCGTGCGAGCTCCACCGCCCGCTCGTGGTCACCGCGTGCCGAGGCTGCGAGTCCCCGGGCGGCGAGGGCCGTCGACGCGGTGAGGAAGTCGTCGGGAGCGCCGATGTCGGCCACCACGTCGAGCACCTCGTCGGCCTCGTCCGGCCGACCGGCCCGGGCCAGGAGGTCGGCGTACACACCGCCCAACGTCGATCGCGTGCCTCGTTCGCCGATCTCTCCGAGCTCCACCCATGCCGGGGCGACCAGATCCAGCCCTCGCCCGAGATCGCCGGCGAGCATCTCGAACCAGGCGCGTCCCATCGCCTGCCCGAGCGCGTTGACGCGTGCGCCACGCTCGGTCAGCGCACTCACATGCTCGTCGAAGAGCCCGCGCGACTCGTCGAAACGGCCCTGCGCAGCGACGGCGTTGGCCCGGATGCTTCCGGACGGCAGGCCGAGCGCCTCCATGGCGCCCGCATGCTCCAGCACCTCGGTCCACGGTGTCGGTCCATGCCACTTGGCCAGACCGAGGATGAGGAGTGCCTTGTGCTCGAAGTCGCGATCACCGGCGCGCCGAGCGTAGTCGAGGGCTGTCGTTGCGTTCCCGAGCGCATCGCCGATGCGGCCGAGCCAGAACTGCATCAGCGCGAGAGTCGCGTACCCGGCCGACAGGGTCTCATCGCTCGCTACCGCACCGAGCGAGTCGAGACGGGCGCGAATCGCCTGCTCGCTCTCCACGCCGAAGACACCGTCTCCATGGCCGTGCACGACGATCCCGACAAAGAAGGCGAATGCGGCCGCATCGTCATCGCCCGTTTCGACCGCGTCGTCGATTACGGCGTATGCGTCCTCGAATCGCCCGAGCAGCTCGTAGGCGAGCCCGAGCCGACCGAGGACGAACGCGCGGTCCCGGCCGACCGGGAGCAGGTCGGCGGCACGGCGGAGCAGTGTGGCCGCGGCATGAGCGTCCTGCCTGGTGACCGCGCGACCACCCGCGGCGGCGAGATGGCCTGCCGCGCGCCCCTCGAGCTCCGGCGACCATTGCCCGAGCTCGCGGCGGCAGTGGGCTGCCTGCTCGAGGTGGTAACCAAGGATCTCGTCCAGCTCCACGAGCCGTGACCCGTGCAACGCCAGCCAGTCGGCGAACCGCTCGTGCAGCACGGCGCGCTCGGCCTTCGGGACCGCTTCGTACGCCGCATCGCGAATCAGCAAGTGTCGGAAGCGGAATGCCTCCTCGTCCGGGAGCGTTGCGACGCTCGGCCGAACGAGCTCTTTCCGGACGAGCCCGAGGAGTCGAGACGGCACATCGGGGTCGTCAGGCGCAAGAGCGGCGACCGCCCCGCGGTGGAACACCTGGCCCTCGACGGCACCCCGCTCGAGCGCCGCGCGCTCCGGCGGCGGAAGCTGGTCGAGCCGCGCGGCAAGCAGCGCGTGGATCGACGCAGGCACGGTGACCTCGTCCGGCGACTCCTCGACCATCGCGAGCATCTGCTCGACGAACAGCGGATTGCCGTCGGACGAAGCCCGAATGCGCGCGCGGAGGCCCGCGTCGAGCCCTGCGCCGGCGAGCAGGCCGTCGATCAGCTCGTCGGTCTCGATCAGGCTGAGCGGCTCGAGCAGCACCGTGGTCGCGTTGAGCTTCCCGCCGCCCCAACCCGACCGCAGGTCGAGGAGGTCCGGCCGCGCCAGGCACAGGAGCATGATCGGCGCGTCGCGCGACCAGTCGGCGATGTGCTCGACGAGATCGAAGAACGTCGGTTCACCCCATTGCACGTCGTCCAGCACGACGACCACCGGACGGGAAGTTGCGGCGGACTCGAAGAGCTTTCGCGTCGCAACGGCAATGTCGTCGGCCGACGCGATCCCGTCACCGAGAAGCGCCGCGATGGCGGGATTGGCCGGAGGGGCATCGCCGAGCAGCTGCATCACGACCTCGACGATCGGCCAGTAGGTGATCCCGTCGCCGTACGAGAGGCAGCGTCCCCGGACGACGGTTGCGTCGACGACGTCGAGGAACTCCGCGGCAAGCCGTGACTTGCCGACTCCCGCCGTGCCGAGGATCGTGAAGAGTGCGCATGCTCGCTCCGACACGCAGCGCTCCCACGCACCGGCGAGGAGGGTGCGTTCGCGCGCGCGTCCCACGAACGGTGCATCGATGCGCCGCGCCACGCCGGTCTCGCCTGTGACGGCACCGAGTCGATACGCGGTCAATGGGTCCGACTTCCCTTTCGCCTCGAGCGGCGGCAACGACTCCGCGTCGACCGCGCCCCTCACCAGATCGTACGTCCGCTCTCCGAGCAGCACCTCGCCGGTTCCCGCCGCCTGTTCCAGGCGCGCGGCGACGTTGACCGCGTCACCCGTCACCAGAGAGTCGCCGCTGCCGGTGACGACCTCACCGGTGTTGACGCCGATCCGAATCGGGATGTCGACCCCATCGCGCAGTTCCTGCGCCGCACGCACCGCACGGAGCGCATCGTCCTCACGGACGACCGGCACGCCGAAGACGGCCATCACCGCGTCGCCGATGAACTTCTCGACCGTTCCGCCGTGTCGCTCGATCGCCGCCCGTGCGACCTCGAAGTAGCGGGTCATCACCGCGCGGACTGCCTCCGGGTCACGCGACTCGGAGAATGCCGTCGAGCCCGAGACGTCGCAGAACAGAACCGTCACCGTCTTGCGCTGCTCGCGCGGCGGAGCGACCGCCAGGGCGGCGCCGCACGCGTCGCAGAAACGCGCTTCCTCCCGGTTCTCGGCCCCGCAATTGGCGCAGGTCACGCCGCGAACGTACTACGCGGTCGGCCAGAGGCGAAGGAGCTCGTCCACCACGCCCGGCGCGGCACAGAGGAACCGCTCGCCCTTGGCGGGCACGCCCCACGGCAGCACGGCGCCCGCCTCCGCGGCGATCAGAGCGGGGCCGAGGCAGTCCTCCGGGTTGAAGCCGCCGATCGCGGTCGCGACACAGCGGCCCGCTGCGAGGGCGGAGATCGAGAACGCGTTCGAGCCCATGATCCGGGTCACGCAACCGGCCTCGGCCAACGCCTGCATCACGCCCGCCATCCCGTGCCAGATCGACTGCGCCTGGTACTCCGTCAAGACGATGGTGCCCATCAGCGTCTGCGCGCCGGACACGTGGATCGGCGCGCCGTCACGGACGGCGCCCCGCCCCCGCACGGCCGACAGCACCTCGCCGCGATAGGGATCCCCGACGAGCGCGGCCGCCGCGCCGGCCTCGTCGGCGACGCAGAGGCTGAACGTCGACAGCGGCAGTCCGGACACGTAGTTGGTCGTCCCGTCGACGGGATCGATCAGCCACGACGCCGGCGCGTCGTCGGCGCCCGTCACCCCGTACTCCTCGCCCTCGATGCGGTGATCCGGGAAGCGCTCGGCGATCGCCTCGCGCACCAGCCGCTCGACTGCAAGATCGGTCTCGGTCACCCAGTCGGCCGCCCACGATTTGGTCGCCAGCTGGTCTGCACGCGGCCTCTCGGCGACGATTCGCTCGATCGCCCGCACAGCCAGCTCCTGCATCAGCGCGGCGCAGGCGTCGAGCTCGGGCTCGGTCAGCAATAGGAGGACCCTCCTAGCGCGTCTGCGGGAAGCCCAGGTCGACCTTCGAGGTCGCCGGGTCGGGCCAGCGCGACGTGACGACCTTCGATCGCGTGTAGAAGTCGATCCCCTCCGGCCCGTAGATGTGCCGATCGCCGAAGAGGGACGCCTTCCAGCCGCCGAACGAGTAGTACGCCACCGGCACCGGGATCGGGACGTTGATCCCGACCATCCCCGCCTGCACGTCGAACTGGAACTGCCGGGATACGCCGCCGTCGCGCGTGAAGATCGCGGTGCCGTTGCCGTACGGGTTCTCGTTGACGAGGCGAATCGCCTCGTCGTAGGTCGCGACGCGCGTCACGCCCAGTACCGGGCCGAAGATCTCGTCGTCGTAGGCGCGCATGCCCGGCTCGAGACCGTCGATCAGCGACGGAGCGAGGAAGAAGCCGTCGTCGGGGCAACCGTCGCGCCCGTCGACGAGCACGTTGCCGCCGCCGTCCTCGAGGTACGACGCGACCTTGTCGCGATGCTCCCGCGTGATCAGCGGCCCCATCTCGCTCGAGGAGTCCATGCCGTCGCCGACCTTCACGTTCGGGATGCGCGCCTTGATCGCGTCGATCAGCGGATCGGCGACGTCGCCGACCGCGACGAGCATCGACACGGCCATGCACCGCTCTCCCGCAGAGCCGTATGCGGCAGAGACGGCGGCGTCGGCCGCCATGTCGATGTCGGCGTCCGGCAGGACGATCATGTGGTTCTTCGCACCGCCGAGCGCCTGGCACCGCTTGCCGCTCGCGGTCGCCGTCTCGTAGACGTACTTCGCGATCGGTGTCGAGCCCACGAACGACACGGCCGCGATGTCGCGGTGCGCGAGGATCGCATCGACCGCGACCTTGTCTCCGTGGATGACGTTGAAGACGCCGTCGGGGACACCCGCCTCCTTGAGCAGCTGCGCGGTGTAGACCGAGGCTGACGGATCCTTCTCCGACGGCTTGAGCACGAACGTGTTTCCACACGCGATCGCCGGCGCCCACATCCACATCGGGACCATCGCCGGGAAGTTGAACGGCGTGATTCCCGCGACGACCCCGAGCGGCTGCCGGATCGAGTACACATCGACGCCCGTCGACGCCTGTTCGGTCATCCCGCCCTTCAGCAGGTGCGGGATGCCGCAGCAGAACTCGATCACCTCGAGCCCGCGCGTCACCTCCCCGATCGCGTCCGAGAGCACTTTGCCGTGCTCGGCGGTCAGGTGCTTCGCGATCTCTTCGCGCCGCTCGTGGACGAGCTCGCGGATCGCGAACAGGATCTCGGCGCGTTTCGCGATCGAGAGCGCGCGCCACGCCGGGAACGCCGCCTTCGCCGCCTGAACGGCGCGGTCGACCTCCTCGGCGGTCGCGAAGTCCACCGCGCCCGACTGCTGCCCGGTCGCCGGGTTGAACACGGGGCCGCTACGGCCGGACGTCCCGGCGTACGGTGCGCCGGAGATCCAGTGGTTGATCGGCTTGACGGCTGCGGGTGCGTCCAGGACGTCGGTCACGGTGATTCCTCCTTGGAAAGCTCGCCTGGGAGCCTAGCGCCGTGCACCCGACGGTCGCAGAACTCGGCGGGGACGCCGCCGCCCATGTGCTGCCGCGGCCCGGCTTCGCTCCCGACGACGAGGAGGCGACGCTGACCGGGATGAGCATCGACCGCGAGCCTCCCGCGGCTCCCCACATTGACGTGCGGCGCACCGAGACACTCGACCCGCCTACCAGGACGAACAGCCGGTCGGCTTCGGCCGCGCGATCGTGCGCGCGCTGGCAGTACGCGGTCGTGCGCGGGACACGCCGTCTCGTCGTGCAGGCCGGTCACATGTCGGCGCCGGTTCTCGACCGGCTCGGCTTCGAGCCTCACGGCGTCCTCCACCTGTACGCCGACCCGCGAGTAGCATCAGGGTATGGCGACGACCGAGACCAACACCGAGCTGGGTAGGCAGATCGTCCAGGACGCGAAGGACTACGTCCTCTACTCATGGAGCGTCCAGAACGCGATCAACCCGATCGCGGTCGAGCGCGCCGAGGGGCGCTACTTCTACGACTACGACGGCAAGGCGTACCTCGACTTCGCCTCGCAGCTCGTCAACGTCTCGATCGGGCACTCGCACCCGAAGGTCGTGCAGGCGATCAAGGACCAGGCGGAGAAGCTGGCCACGATCGGGCCGCCGATGGCGACCGAGTCGCGCTCGCGCCTCGGGAGGCTCCTCGCGGAGGTCACGCCGGGCGACCTCCAGATGTCGTTCTTCACGAACGGCGGCGCCGAGGCGAACGAGAACGCGATCAAGCTGGCCCGCTGGTACACCGGCCGGCACAAGGTCATCGCCCGCTACCGCAGTTACCACGGTGCGACCGGCGGCGCGATCACGCTCACCGGCGACCCTCGCCGCTGGGCGGCCGAGCCGGGCCTGCCGGGCGTCGTGCGCATGTTCGATCCGTACACGTACCGCTGCCCGGCCGGTCATCCCGACCCGTGCCCGGTCTGCACGGGCGCGCCGCACCTCGAGGAGATCCTCCAGTACGAGGGCGCGCACACGGTGGCGGCGGTGATCCTCGAGACCGTGACGGGGACGAACGGGATCATCGTCCCGCCGGACGGGTACCTGCAGTCGATCCGTGAGGTCTGTGATCGCCACGGCATCCTGCTGATCGCCGACGAAGTGATGGCCGGCTTCGGCCGCACCGGCAAGTGGTTCGGCGTCGACAACTGGGGCGTCGTGCCGGACATCCTCACGGTCGCCAAGGGCATCAACTCGGGCTACGTCCCGCTCGGCGCGATGATCGTCCGGGAGCCGATCGCCGAGTGGGTTCGCGACAAGATGTTCGCCGGCGGTCTCACCTACAGCGGACACCCGCTCGCGTGCGCATCGGGTGTCGCATCGATCGAGGCGTTCCAGGAGGAAGGGATCGTCGAGAACGCCGCCGCGATGGGCGAGGTCTTCCGCACCGAGCTCGCCCGGTTGCAGGACAAGCATCCGTCGATCGGCGAGGTGCGCGGCCTGGGCTGCTTCTGGGGCCTCGAGCTCGTCAAGGACCGCGCGACGCGCGAGCCGCTCGTGCCGTTCAACGGCTCGGGCGAGGCAGCAAAGCCGATCGCAGCGGTCATGAAACGTGCACTCGACAGCGGCCTGTACCTGATGACGCACTGGAACGTCGTCATGTGCTGCCCGCCGCTGACGATCACACGCGACGAGCTCGACGAGGCGATCGAGATGCTCGACGACGCGCTCTCCGTTGCCGACGAGTTCTGCACTTAGGTCGTTCGCGGAGGATCCGCCCGCCTGGGGGGAGATCGA
>DASXDB010000128.1:0-9450 GCA_036490895.1 Gaiellaceae bacterium | reverse complement strand
CGCACCGTCACCCACACGCTGGTCGGCATCGACCCGCGCCGGGTCGAGGTCGAAGCGCACATCCAGGGCGGGATCCCGGCGTTCGCCATCGTCGGCCTCGCCGACCGCGCGTGCCAGGAAGCCAAGGCGCGCGTGCGCTCGAGCGTCGCGGCGGCGGAGCTCACGTGGCCGCCCTCTGCGCGTGTCACCATCAACCTCGCACCGGCGGCATTGCGGAAGGAGGGCTCGGGGTTCGACCTCCCGATCGCGCTCGCCGTCCTCGCGGCGTCCTACCAGGTGCCGGCGCGGTCGCTCGAGGGCCACGCCGCGTTCGGGGAGCTCGGGCTGGACGGACGCCTGCGTCCGGTCCCGGGGGCGCTGGTGGCGGCCGAGGGAGCCAGGCGGGCCGGGCTGACCCGTCTCGTCTGTGCGGTCGAGTCCGCGCCCGAGGTCGCCTTGGCGGGTGTCGAGCCGGTCGGCGTCCGGCACCTGGGCGAGGCGGTCTCGTACCTCCGCGGCGAGCACGAACCGCCCGAGCCGCCGCCGCCGCAAGACGACTTCGAGGTGCTCGCGTGCGTGCCCGACCTGGCCGACGTCCGAGGTCAGGAGCGGGCACGGCGCGCGCTCGAGATCGCGGCAGCGGGCGGCCACAACCTGCTGCTCGCAGGCCCGCCGGGAACCGGGAAGACGATGCTCGCCCGCCGTCTCCCGAGCCTCCTCCCGCTGCTTGGTGACGAAGCCGCCCTCGAGGTGACGCGCATCCATTCGGTGTGCGGGACCCTCGCACCTGCGGCAGGGCTCGTCCGCGTGCCGCCGTTCCGCGCGCCGCATCATTCGACGTCGGTGGCGGGGCTGATCGGTGGTGGTGCCGGCTCTCTGCGGCCGGGCGAGGTGAGCCTCGCGCACCGCGGCGTCCTCTTTCTCGACGAGTTTCCGGAGTTCCAGCGTCCGGTGCTCGAAGCGTTGCGACAGCCGCTCGAGGACGGCGTCGTCTCCGTCGCCCGGGTCGCCGCACGGGCGGTGTTCCCGGCCCGGTTCCAGCTCGTCGCGGCGATGAACCTCTGCCCGTGCGGCGGCCGAGGGGACGCCGCGGCGCGGTGTGCGTGCAGCCCCGAGCGGATCCAGCGCTACCGCGAGAAGCTCTCGCGGGCGCTGCTCGACCGGTTCGACCTGGCACTGACGGTGCCGCGGCCGCGTGGGCGGGAGCTCGCCGGCCCGCAGGGCGAACGCTCGGCCGCGGTTCGCGCGCGTGTCCTCGGCGCCCGTGTCCGGCTCCGCGAGGCGCTGCCGGCGCGCACCGGGTCGGCCGACGAGCTCCTGGAACGCGCGGTCGAGCAGCTGCCGCTCTCGGGGCGCGGGCATGCACGGGTCGCCCGCGTCGCCGCAACGATCGCTGCGCTCGGTGGCGCAGACGATGTGCTGCCCGAGCACGTGGCAGAGGCGCTGTCGTATCGCTTGCCGAGAGAGGCCGACGGATGAGTCGGCTCGCGGTCGCCATGTTCGCTGCATCGACCGACTCGCACCTGCTGGACGAGCCGCGCTCGGCGAGGTTCGAACGGTTCCTGGCGGAGCTGGACGAGCCGAGCGTGCTCGCCGACCTCGAACGCCGCGGAATCCGGTGGGTGGCGTGCGATGCGCCTGGGTTCCCGGCGCGGCTGCGGAAGATCCACGACCCGCCTGCCGGGCTCTTCACCCGTGGAGCAGCCGACCTGACAGTGTTCGACGCGCCGTGCGTGGCGGTGGTCGGTGCACGCGCGTGTTCCGCGTACGGCGCCGCGGTCGCGGCCGAGCTCGCGCGCGGCCTCGCGAGGGCCGGGGTGGTCGTCGTGTCGGGGCTCGCGCGCGGCGTCGACGGCGCCGCGCACCGTGGTGCGCTCGACACGGGGACCACCGTCGCCGTCCTCGGCTGCGGCGTCGACCGCGACTACCCACGCGCACACCGGATGCTCGCTGCGTCGATCGCCGAGCGTGGCCTGATCGTCTCCGAGTACCCACCGGGCGTCGAGCCCGCGCCCTGGCGGTTTCCTGCCCGCAACAGGATCGTCGCCGGGCTGTGCGACGCGACCGTGGTCGTCGAGGCGCGCGAGCGCAGCGGCGCCTTGATCACGGCCGACCTCGCGCTCGACGAAGGGCGCGACGTGCTCGCGGTCCCCGGCGAGATCACGTCGCTGCTCTCGAAGGGCACGAATCATCTGCTCCGCCTCGGCGCCGTGCCGGTCACATGCCTCGGCGACGTGCTCGCCGTCGTCGCCGTGGATCCCGTGTCGGTGACTCCGGCTGCGCTCGCGCCGCGACTCGAAGCTGTCCGCACAGCGGTTGCCGATGTTCCCGCTGCGGCTGACGAGCTCGTCCGGAAGACGGGCCTCTCCGCCGGCGATGTCGCCGCGGCGCTCGCGGAGCTCGAGCTGGCAGGCGCCGTCGTCCAGGCTGACGGGTTGTACCGGGTGGTGATGCCCGTGGGGTAGAGCTCGGGCCGCGGCCGGCTACAGCGTCAGGCGCGGGAGCTGATCGGTGTCTGCGGCCTCGAGGGCTGCGATCGCGATCGATAGATCCTGGATCGCGAGGCCGGTCGAGTCGAAGAGGGTGATGTCGTGCGGGTGCTGCCGCCCAGGCTGCTCGCCGGTCAGCACGTGACCTAGCTCGGTCACGGCGTCGCGAGTGATGAGGTCGACCTCCACTGCGTGCGCGAATTCCCCTCCGTGACTGGCTTGTTCCCAGTCGTCGCAGAAGAGCCGCGCGCGTGCGAGCTCGGCGTCCGCGACCTCGGCCTTGCCGGGGCCGTCGGCGCCCATCAGCGAGACGTGCTGGCCCGGATGCAGGCTGCCCTCGCCCAGCACGACCTCGTGCCCCGGCGTCACGGTGACGAGCAGATCGGCCGCAAGCGCCTCATCCCGCGAGCCGGCCACCGAGCAGCCGAGCTCCGCCGCCACCAGCTCGGCGCGCGCAGGGTCGACGTCCCAGAGGGCGACCGGGCGGCCGCGCGCCACGAACGCCCGCGCTGCAGCGCGACCGTTCACGCCTGCCCCGAGCACCGCCGCCGTCTCGGCGTCGCCGCGGCCGAGCGTCTCCGCGGCGAGCACCGCCGCGGCGCCGGTGCGCAGAGCGGTGACCGACGCCGCGTCGAGAACGGCCTGCAGCTCACCGGTGGCGGCGTTCGAGACGAGCACGACGCCCATCACGGTCGGCAGGCCGTGCGACGGGTTGCCCGGGAACGACGTGATCCATTTCAGGAGCGCGTAGCCCCCTCCGAGCGCGGGCATCGCGCGGAAGTCGCCCGCGGGGTAGTTGGTGACGTACACCTTCGGCGGCATCGACCACTCGCCGCGCGCGTGCGCGACGAACGCGTCACGCACCGCGTCGACGGCGCGCTCCGGCGAGACCACGGCCTCGACGGCGGCGCGGTCCATGACGACCGCCGATGTCACAGCGTCTTGACGGCCGCTGCGAGCTTCGCCACCGACTCCTTCGCGTCGCCAAACAGCATCATCGTGTTCGGCTCGACGAAGAGCGGATTGTCGATGCCGGCGAATCCGGGATTCATCGACCGCTTCAGCACGATGACCGCCTTCGATTCGTCGACGTTCAGGATCGGCATGCCGTAGATCGGGCTGCTGCGGTTCTCGCGCGCGTCCGGGTTCACGACGTCATTCGCGCCGATCACGAGCGACACGTCCGTGCGCGGGAACTCGGCATTCGCCTCGTCCATCTCCTTGAGGGCGGGATACGGAACGTTCGCCTCGGCGAGCAGCACGTTCATATGACCGGGCATCCGGCCGGCGACCGGATGGATGGCGTACGTCACCTCGACGCCCTTCTGCTCGAGCAGGTCGGCGAGCGCGCGTACGTCATGCTGCGCCTGCGCCACCGCCATGCCGTAGCCCGGCACGACGACGACCTTCTGCGCGTAGGCGAGCATGACGGCGACGTCGTCGGCGGTCGTCGGCCGCACGGTCCCGTTCGCGGCGGCGACGTCGCCGACGCCGGCTTGAATCTGTCCGAACGCGCCGAAGAGGACGTTCGCGACGGAGCGGTTCATCGCGCGGCCCATCATCAGCGTCAGGAACGTGCCCGACGCACCGACGAGCATGCCGCTCACGATCAGCACGTTGTTCTCGAGCTCGAAGCCCGTCGCCGCTGCGGCAAGGCCGGTGAACGCGTTCAACAGCGAGATGACGACCGGCATGTCGGCGCCCCCGATCGGCAGGACGAAGAGGATCCCGAACAGCGATGCGCCGGCCAGCACGATTGCGAGCAGCCAGCTGCGTTCGGCGCCGGCGACGATCGCGACGCCGGCGCCGACGACCACGGCGAAGAGCAGCCCGTTCACGACCTGCTGGCCCGCGTACGTGATCGGGCGGCCGCCGATCAGCTCCTGGAGCTTCGCGAACGCGATCATCGAGCCGGAGAACGAGATCGAGCCGATCAGCGCGGACAGGACGAGAGAGATCGAGATGTCGCGCTGCAGGTCGCCCGAGAGCCCCGCCTCGCGATGGAACTCCGCCCACGAGACGAGCGCCGCAGCGCCGCCGCCGACGCCGTTGAACAGCGCCACAATCTGCGGCATGGCGGTCATCCTCACGCGTCGCGCAGCCACGGCGCCGAACGCGCCGCCGATCACCATCGCGACGACCATCCAGATGTAGTCGTGCAGTCCGTGCTGGCCGAAGGTCGTCGCGATCGCGAGCGCCATGCCTGCGGCGCCGACCCAGACGCCGCGCCGCGCCTGCGCCGGGTTGGAGAGGTCGCGCAGCGCCCAGATGAAGGTCACGATCGTGACCAGGTAGAGCAGGTTCGAGGTGTTATGCCCCATCGGCGTCCTTCGCCGACGTGGGCTTCCGCTTGAACATCTCGAGCATACGGTCGGTGACGACGAATCCGCCGACGACGTTCGCCGAGCCGAGGACGACGGCGACGAAGCCGATGACGAACGTCAGCGTGTCCTTGTGATCGAGCCCCATCACGAGCATCGCCCCGACGATCACGATTCCGTGGATCGCGTTCGTCCCCGACATCAGCGGTGTGTGCAGCAGCGTCGGTACCTTCGAGATCACCTCGAAGCCGAGGAAGATCGCGAGCACGAGAATCGTCACCTCGAACACGAGCAGCGTGCCGTGGCTCATGCCGGGACCTCCTTTCGCGTCACGCACGCACCGGCGACGATCTCGTCGTTCCAGTCGAGCACGAGCTCTCCGTCCTTCACGAGCAGTCCGACGATCGCGGCCATGTTGCGCGAGAGCAGCTGGCTCGCGTGTGTCGGCATCGTCGACGGCACGTTCGTCGTACCGACGATCGTCACGCCGCTCTCGGCGATCTCCTCGCCCGGGCGGGTGAGCTCGCAGTTGCCGCCCGTGTCGGCCGCCAGGTCGACGATCACCGACCCGGGCCTCATGCCACGCACGGCCTCCGCTGTGACGAGCTTCGGTGCCGGGCGCCCTGGAATCGCGGCCGTCGTGATCACCGCATCGAAGCCGGGGATCCGCGATTGCAGCTCGGCCTGCTGGGCGGCCTGCTGCTCGGGTGTGAGCTCACGCGCGTAGCCGCCCTCGGTCTCCTCGCCTTGCACGCCCAGATCGAGGAACGTCGCGCCGAGCGATTCCACCTGTTCCTTCACCGCGGGCCGCACGTCGAACGCGCTGACGACTGCCCCGAGTCGGCGCGCGGTTGCGATCGCCTGCAGGCCGGCGACGCCCGCGCCGAGCACGAGCACCTTCGCCGGAGGGATCGTCCCCGCCGCAGTCATCAGCATCGGCAGGAAGCGCGGCAGCCGATCGGCTGCGAGGAGCGCGGCCTTGTACCCGCTGACGGTCGCCTGTGAGGACAGCGCGTCCATCGGCTGCGCCCTCGTGATCCGAGGGATCGACTCGAGCGCGAGGCCGTGCACACCGGCGGCCGCGAGACGCGCAACGCCGTCCGCATCGGTGAGGGGCGAGAGGAATGCGACGACCACCTGGCCTTCGTGAAGCCGCGCGGCCTCGTCGGCACTGGGGCCGCCGACCTTCAGGACCGCGTCGCAGCCCCACGGATCTCCGATCGTCGCACCGGCCTCCGTGTACGCCGCGTCCGGAAAGCCCGCTTCGTCCCCGGCGCCCGGCTCGATGACGACGTCGACGCCCTCCGCGAGACGACCGATCGTCTCGGGAACGAGCGCCACCCGGCGTTCGCCGGGCGCAGCCTCCTTTGGAACGCCGACTCGCATGCCGCGCGCGACGCTATCGCATCGGCCCGCTTGTACGGTACGTAGTTCCTCGTGAATCATCTGCTCCTCGACTACGGACTCGTCCTCCTGTTCCTGCTCGTGGGCGTCGAGGCCGCGGGAATCCCGCTCCCGGGAGAGACCGCGCTCGTCGCCGCTGCCGTCCTCGCACACGACCACTGGGGCATCGAGTGGGTGATCGTCGCCGCCGCTGCCGGCGCAATCGTCGGGGACAACACCGGCTACTGGATCGGGCGCGTCGGCGGCCGAAAGCTGATCGAGCGCTTCAACTTCACACGGCGGTACGCGGAGCGGGCGCTCCCGCCGAGCGAACGCTTCTTCGCGCGGCACGGCGGCAAGACGATCTTCCTCGCGCGGTTCATCGCGCTGCTGCGCATCACCGCCGCCTGGCTCGCCGGGATCACCCGCATGAGTTGGTGGCGCTTCTTCTTGTGGAATGCCGCGGGGGGCATCGTCTGGGCGACCGGCGTCGGCTTGCTCGCCTACTACGCCGGTAAGGCGGCGGGCGACGCCGTCGGGCGCTACGGGCTGTACGGCGGAGTGGTCGTGATCGCGCTGGGCGTGCTCGTGATCCTGGCGCTGCGCGTCTGGCACAAACGCGCGATCGAATCCGCCTAGAGCGTCGACCAGACCTCGAGCTTGGTGCGCGTACGGCGGATCACCTCGTCGGTGAACTCCGTCGTCGTCGAAGGACCGGCGAGGTCGGCCGTCTTCACGCCCTGCGCGACCGCCTCCAGAGCCGCCTCCCGGATCGCGCGGCCGGCGGAGCCTCCCGCCTCCGTCTGGGAGAGGAGCGCCGCGGCGGCGAGGATCATCGCAAGCGGGTTCGCGACGTTCTTGCCCTCGAGTGACGGCGCCGTCCCGTGCGCGGCCTCGGCCATCAACGCCGTCGGCTCGAGCTCGGCGCCCTCGAACGCGACGAGCATCGACTCCGAGCCGGCGATCGAGCCGAAGAGCGGCAGAACCAGGTCGGAGAGGATGTCGCCGTCGCGATTCAGCGCCGGGATGACCATCGGGTCGCCGGTGGACGCGATCAGCAGCGCGAAGGTGGCGTCTATCAGCTGCGGATCGTAGGCGACCGCCGGATGCCGGACCGCAGCAGCATCCATCTCCTCCTTGAGCATTCCCTCGTACGTCGGCGAGACGGTGTACTTCGGCCCGCCGAACACCTTTGCGCCCGTGCGCTCCGCCTCGCGGAACGCGAACTCGGCCACGGCGCGGCAGACGCTCCGCTCGATGCGCTCCGTGCGGAACGCGACCTCGTCGTCGCCGGACCCTTCGCGCCACTCCTTCGCGCCGTACGCATCGCCGACGGCCATGCGGACGACCGAGATCGGAGCGTGCACGCCTCCGAACGGCACCACGCCGGGGAGGCGCCTGCCGGTCCGGACGATCACCTTGCCGCCGATCTCCTCGCGGAGGATCCTGTTCGGCGAGCCGACGTCGTCGCGCGCCTCGGGCGTCACCGTCGCCGCCTTGAGGCCGAGACCCTGCTCGCGAATCGCTGCGGCCGCTTCGTGCACCACCCCGTTCTGCGTCGCACGGCGGGACTCCAGCGACAGATCGAAGCGGACGAGGTCGATCTCGAGCCCCGTCACCTCCGGGGCGAGCACCCGCAGCGACTCCTCCAGGAGCTCCTGGCCGGTCTGGTCGCCCTCGAGGACCGCGATCCCTTTCAGCTCCATGGCCGGGCAAGATTAGCGACGGGGTTCCCCGGGGAATGCTCGCGCCCGATGGCAGCGAGGGTCGGCTGGACACGGAGGGGGTCGCGCAAGCGCTTCCGCTACTACGACGCGCACGGTCGCGAGATCACAGACGAGCAAAAGCTCGAGCGAATCCGGTCGCTCGTCATCCCGCCGGCGTGGAACGATGTCTGGATCGCGCAATCGGCGCGCGCAAAGCTGCAGGCGACCGGCGTCGACGCCGCGGGCAGGAAGCAGTACCTGTACCACCCTGCGTTCCGCGCGCGCCAGGAGCAGGCCAAATACGACCGGCTGATCGGGTTCGCGGAACGGCTCCCCGACCTTCGGGCGACGATGGCCGAACACATGGAGCTCGACGGCTATCCGGCCGACAAGGTCGCGGCAGTCGCCGTTCGGCTCATCAACCTCGGCTGGTTTCGCGTCGGGGGTGACCGGTATGCGGAGCAGTCCCGCACCTTCGGGATCACGACGCTCCGGAAGAACCACGTCGCCGTGCGCGGCTCGCGTATCTCGTTCCGCTACCGCGGCAAGCACGCGGTGATGGTGCGGAGCGCGGTCGTCGACGCGGAGCTCGCCGCGGCGATCCGCGATCTGCGCTCGGTGCCGGGGGCACGATTGTTCAAGTACGAGCTGCCGGACGGGACGCATTGCAATCTCGGCCAGCGCAAGCTCAACGACTACGTGAAGACCCATCTCGGGGACGGCTACACCGCAAAGGACTTCCGGACGTGGGGCGGGACACTGCTCGCCGCGATCGAGCTCGCGCAGCGCGAGCCGCCGGAGAATCCCACCGAGGCCAAGCGGCGAATTGCGGCGGTGATGCGGCATGTGGCCGAACGCCTCGGGAACACGCCGGCCGTCGCGCGCTCGTCCTACGTGAGCCCGGCGGTCGTGGACCAGTATCTCGACGGGAGAACGATCGAGGATTTCCGGCCCAGGCATTTGCGCGTCGTCGGCGCCCGAGATGTCGGCCTCGACGTCGAAGAGCAGGCGACATTGAGCCTGCTCAGGTCCTGGCGAATTCGCTCCTCCCGCGCCGCTGCGTAAACTGCCGGGAATGGCACGGAAAACCATCCTCGTTTGCGACAACTGCGGCAAGGAAGTCGACGAGTCGCGCGGCGCGACGCTGCGCATCACGTACGTCGACGCCCGGCGCGGCTCGAAGGTCGCGGATCTCTGCGACGACTGCGCGGGCACGATGCCGGGCCGTGCAGCCGCCCGCCGGGGCCGACGGCCGAAGTCCGCCACAGCCGCGAACTGACGCCCGCATCGTCGCCTTCGTCGGGCGCTGAGGGCGGTTTCTCCCTGTTTGCGCCGTTTTCGGACGCCTGACCGTCCGAGGGCGAGCCTACGATGGGAAGGTGGGACTCTCCCTGCTCGCAGGGCCTGCCAACGCGGGCAAGGTCGCGCACCTGCTCGACCGCTACCTGGCGCGCCTCGACGACGAACCGACACTGATCGTGCCGAACGCGTCGGACGTCGACCGCGTCGAGCGCGACCTGCTCGCGCGCTGCGGCTGCCTCTTCAGCGGCTCGATCGGGACGTTCGACGACC
>DASXDB010000127.1:0-2580 GCA_036490895.1 Gaiellaceae bacterium | reverse complement strand
CAGCACGTGGGCCGTCAAGCCGCGAAAGTCCGACGGCATGCTCAAGGGGCCGCGCCGCGACGGAGGGCCGTCCGCGAGGCTGTACCAGCAGTCGACGAGCGTGACGAGGCAGTCGATCACCTCCCATCCGTGCAGCCCCGCGCGAAGCGCCTCGCGGACGTAGCCGGCCATCGCCGCCTCGAACTCCTCGCGACGCTTGTACGCGTACAGGGGAATGCGGTCGTGGGTGATGCCGCCGAGGTCGAACGCGACGCCCGAGCCGTCGGACGCCGGCTCGATTCGCAGGCCGACCTGCGCGTTGAACGGGTTCGTCGGCGCGTTCAGCAGCTCGCCGGCCTCCCCCACGCCGAGCGGGCGCTCGACACAGATCGGCCGCGTCTCCAGGAACGCAACCGCGAGGTCGTAGTCGCGGGCAAGCGTCGCCTCGAGCACCTCTTTCTGCACGTCGCCGTAGATCGAGACCGAAAGTTCACCTCCGCTCTGTCGCAGGCCGATCAGCGGATCCTGCTCCGCCAGTTGCTCGAGGGCGACGCGGACCCTGTTCCCCGCGTCATGAACGACGGGCTCGACGACTGCCTCCAGGGTCGGCGGCGCGAACTGCTGCCGGACGACCGCCTCGGCGCCGCCCAGCCGGTCGCCGATCTTCGCGTCGTGCAACCCCCACACCTTCGCGATCTCGCCCGTCGTCGCCGCCTGACGGCGGGCGGGCCCACCGTGATCGAACACCTCGAGGTGGGTCACCTTCGTGTCACCGACCCGATCGCGGATGCGCATCGTCCCCGCGAAGAGCCGCACCCACGCGACCTTCTCGCCCTTCGCGCCGCGATCGATCTTGAAGACCGCGGCGTCGAGCGGCGAATCCGGGTCGCCGGAGCTCGCCGGCAGGAAGCGGGCGATCGCCGCGCGGAGCTCGTCGACGCCGTCTCCCGTGAGCGCCGACCCGTGGAGCACCGGCTGGACGACGGCCCGCCGAGTCAGGACGGCGAGCGCCGCTTGCGGATCGACGACGCGCCCGTCGAGATAGGCGGCGAGCAGCCGGTCGTCATGGTCGGCGAGCTGCTCGACGTCGAGCGCCCACAGCGGCGCGGGAATCGCCCCGAGCCGCGTGCGGATCTCGTCGACCACCCGCTCGACGTCGGCCCCGGCGCGGTCGGTCTTGTTGACGAAGAAGATCGTCGGGATCTGCAGCCGCTGCAGCGCACGCATGAGCACGATCGTCTGCGCCTGCACGCCTTCGACGGCAGAGACGACGAGGACGACCCCGTCGAGCACACCGAGCACGCGCTCGACCTCGGCGATGAAGTCCGGATGACCGGGCGTGTCGATCAGGTTGACGATGACGCCGTCGATCGGGAACGAGACGACCGCCGACTTGATGGTGATCCCGCGCTCGCGCTCGAGCGCGAGCGTGTCGGTCTGCGTCGTTCCGTGGTCGACGCTGCCGGGAGCGGCGATCACGCCGGCGTCGTAGAGCAGCCGCTCGGTGAGCGTGGTCTTACCGGCGTCTACATGCGCCAGGATCCCGAGGTTCAGTGTTGCGTGCAGCACGGTTCATACCCTCCGAAGGTTTCGTGAAGCTCTTCGCGATGGAGATGAACGGAGTGCGCACGTGCGCTCCTCGGGTCGCTGACGGGATCCCCCACATCATACGTCCGGCGACGGCCGTAGCCTGCGGTCGTGCCCCAGTGGATCGACCTCGTCGACCCCAAGCCGGCCGAGCTGCGCGATGCGCTGCCGGAGCACGTCCATGCGACGGCGCTCGCGGCGCTCCTCGCCCCACACGAGCACAACGACGAGCCGCGGCCGCGGATCGAGTCACACGGCGACTACGTGCTCGGGATCCTGCTGCTCCCGGTCGAGGTTGCCGGCGAGGACCGGCTCTACTACCAGGAGATCGACTTCGTCGCGACGATGGACGTGCTCGTGACGGTGTCGAAGACGCCGCCCGGCGAGCAGCCCTTCGACCCGGCGCCGGCGAAGGAGGCGTGCCGGTCGCACGAGGACACCGGGATGTACGCCTATCACCTCGTCGACGAGGTGGCAGAGAAGTACCTCGACGTGATCGACGCCCTAGACGACGAGATCGACGAGCTCGAGGATCTCGTGGCCGAGTCCTCGCCGAGCGAGGTCGGACGGCGGATCCGCGGCCTCCGGCACGACATGCTGCACGTCCGCCGGACGCTCGCGCCGACGCGTGACGCCGTCCGGAAGATCGTCGACAACCGCATCGAGCTCGACCAGGGCGAGCTGTTCCCACGCGAGGCCGAGATCGCGTTCGGGAGCGCCTTCGACAAGCTGCTGCGCGCCTCCGAAGGTCTCGACGCGGCCCGCGACTCGCTCGCCGGGATCCGCGACTACCTGCAGGGCAAGATCGCAAACGACCAGAACGAGGTGATGAAGCGCCTCACCGTGATCGCGTCGCTGTTGCTCGTGCCGACTTTCATCGTCGGCCTCTACGGCCAGAACTTCCACCACATCCCCGAGCTCGGCTGGGCGTGGGGCTACTGGTGGGCGTGGGCGTGGATCGTCGGCACCACGGTGGTGCAGCTTGTGTTCTTCCGCTGGAAGCGCTGGCTCTGA
>DASXDB010000126.1:0-9340 GCA_036490895.1 Gaiellaceae bacterium | reverse complement strand
AGGTCGTACCCGAGGAGGTCTTCGATCTGCGGGCTGATGTAGAGGGGGAGCGACTCGCTCGGGTTGTCCGGCTGCACGAGATCCAGGTACACGACGATGCCCGGAATGGTCTCGAGCAGGCTCTGGAAGCGATCCGCAGTCACCCCGTCGCCTGGGATGGAGGTCATTTGCGTCCCTATCGGCACCGCAGGGAGGTGGCTTGACCTGCGATCAGGGGATACGAGGGGGCGGGCTATACTGGCCGCGCTCGCGGATGTAGCTCAGTTGGCTAGAGCGTCTGCTTGCCATGCAGAAGGTCGTGGGTTCGAGTCCCATCATCCGCTTTGAAAACCCCCGTGAACCGGGGGTTTTTGTTCAGTTCTCGGGCGACCGGAGGAAGTGCGGACCGGTCAATCCTCTGAGTTCCCGCGTGACGGGCCGGCCTGACTGACGCCGCCGCCGTCTGTCCGCTGGACAGCGAACGACCTTCGGCGCATGATCGTCGGTGATGGTGAGCGACCTCCCGACCGGCGTCGTGACGTTGCTGTTCACGGACGTGGAGGGCTCGACGCGGCTGTTGCATGAGCTCGGCGACGGGTACGCGGAAGCGCTGCATGAGCATCGGCGGCGTCTCCGCGCGGCGTTCGCCGAGCACGAGGGCGTCGAGGTCGACACGCAGGGTGATGCGTTCTTCGTCGCATTCGCCCGCGCGTCGAACGCAGTAGCCGCTGCTGGGGACTGCCAGCGCGCACTCGCCGGTGGGCCGATTCGTGTGCGCATGGGGTTGCACACGGGCGAGCCTCGGCTGACCGAGGAGGGTTACGTCGGCCTCGACGTGCACAAGGGAGCGCGGATCGCCGCCGTCGGGCATGGCGGGCAGGTGCTCCTGTCGCAGACGACCCGTGCGCTCGTCGACGCGGACGTCCGCGACCTGGGCGTTCACCGCCTCAAGGATCTGAGCGCGCCCGAGCGCATCTACCAGCTCGAGGTCGATGGGCTTCCGTGCGACTTTCCGCTCCTGAAGACAGTCGAGGCAGGTATGAAGAACCTCCCGGCGCCACGAACGTCATTCGTAGGACGGGCGTCGGAGCTCGAAGCGATCGAACGGCTGCTCGACGACGCCGGATGCCGTTTGCTTACGCTCGTTGGGCCGGGCGGAGCGGGCAAGACCAGGCTCGCCCTCGAGGCCGCCGGTCGGCGGGTCGACCGTTATCCGCACGGCGTCCACTTTGTCCCGCTCGTGTCGGTCGCATCGCCGGAGTTCCTCGCGCCGGCCGTCGCCGAGTCGATTCAGTTCGCCGTCGACGTCGTGCACAGCGGCTTCTCGGCGCGGGATCAGCTGTTGGACTACCTCAGCGGGCGCTCGACGTTGCTCGTGCTCGACAACTTCGAGCATCTCGTCGAGGGCTCCGGGTTTCTCACCGAGCTGATCGAGCGCGCCCCGCAGGTCGAGCTCCTGACGACCTCGCGCGAGCGGCTCAACCTCCAGAGCGAGTGGGTGTTCGACGTCGAAGGCCTCGGTCTTGCCGAGAACGGGAACGGGAGCGCCTCGGCGGCTCGCCTGTTCGTCGAGCGGGCCGCGCAGGTCGTACCGGGCTTCGCTCTCGACGCTGCGGAGTACTCGCAGGTGCTCCGCATCTGCCGGCTTGTCGACGGCATGCCGCTCGGCATCGAGCTCGCGGCCTCGTGGGCGTCCATGCTCTCGTGCGCCGAGATCGGGGACGCGATCGAGGGCAACATCGACTTCCTCGCCACGTCGATGCGCGATGTGCCGGAACGACACCGCAGCCTGCGAGCAGCCATCGACCATTCGTGGCGCCTGCTCACCGACGTGCAGCGCAGCGCGTTCTCGCGCTTGTCGGTGTTCCGCGGCAGCTTCGATCGCAGCGCCGCCGTCGCAGTCACCGGCGCGGACCTGCGCGTCCTCTCCGACCTTGTCGGAAAGTCGCTCCTGCGCCGTCCGGACTTCGGGCGCTTCGAGCTGCACGAGCTGCTGCGCCAGTACGCTGCCGAGCAGCTGCTCCTGTCGCCCGCCGAGGAGGTCGACGCGCGCAGGCGGCACGCGCGTCACTACGCGGCGATGCTCCGCGACCGCGAGACCGCGCTCATGGGCCCGGAGATGGGGGTCGCCCGGGACGAGCTGCGCGGCGAGCTCGACAACCTTCGCGTTGGGGCCGAATGGAGCGTCGCGGACGACGACGAGCTCGAGGCGCTCGGGATGCTCGAAGGCTTCTACTCCTTCCTCTGGATGCACAGCTGGTTCGATGGGGCCGGGACGCTCGAGCGGCTTGAGCGTGCGGCCGGGTTCGACGCCGACGATCCCGCACGTGCGAGCGCCGTTGCGCTGGCGGCGGTGGCGTGCCGGATCACGATCGGCGCGCGACTCGGGTACGACCCTGCGGCGGAGGAGCTGACCATCCGATGCCTGCCCGTCCTGCGGGCGCGCAACCTGGAGCGAGAGGTTGCACGCTGCCTGTGCTCGCTCGGCATCGGAGCGGTGTATCGGGATGCCTTCGCGGACGCCGTGACATTCCTCGAAGAGGGAATCGCGATCGCGAGAGCGACCGGCGACACCCTCACCGAGTCCGGAGCGCTGATGGACCTCGGTTTCGCCCATCTTCTCACGGACGACCTCGACGCGGCACGCGACGCGTTCGAGGCGGCGAACGTCCTCTGCAACCAACTCGGGAACCCGCTCTTGCGCGCGTACGGCACTAGCAAGCTCGGCCTCCTCGCCGATGCCGAAGAGCGGTTCGGCGATGCGCTTCGACTGCATATCGAGGCGCACGACCTGTTCGCGTCCGTCGGTGATGCCGCGGGACCGGGCTACGCGCTCAGCCGAGCGAGCCTGAGTGCGTTCGGGCTGGGCGATTACCCCGAGGCCTTGCGGCTCGGACGCGCCGGGTACGAGGCGTTCTCCGAGAGCAACCACCGCTGGGGACTCATCGTGGCGCTCTGCCGCATCGGCTTTGCGGAACTCGCCCTCGGAGACGGCGGCGAGGCACGCGAGCGCTTCGGCGAAGCACTTGAGCGTGCGCATGCCTCGCAAGCCGTCTCGCTCGAGCTTCTTGCACTCAGTGGGGTGGGCGCGTGCCTCGCCGAAGATCCGGCCGAACAAGAGCGGGCCGCCGTGGTCCTCACGTTCGCGTTGGGTCACGAGCAGCTGCCCGCGTCCTACGCCTATGCGGCTCGTCCCGCCCTGGATCGGCTCGAGGCGGAGCTACCGCACGAGGAGCTCAAAGCTGCCCGCGAGGCTGCGGCCGCGGCGACGCTGGAAGAGCTCGAGCAGACGGCACTGCAACCCGTCTGATTCGCGACGATAGGTCATTCGGCCCTGGTAACTCGCGGCCGCAACACGTAGGTTCGGAGTAGGCCGTCGCGCTCGCGCGGGTACTCCGCGTAACTGTCGCCGGGGATAGGGGTCAGGTGTCTCTGGATCAGAAGAGGGCGCGCTGGTTCGGCGTGCTCTACCTCATCACGTTTCTCACGTCCATCCCAGCGGCGCTCCTGTACCGCCCCCTGCTCGACGACCCCGTGGGTTACATCGCCGGTGCCGGGCACGACAAGCGCATCTTGTTCGGCGCGCTGCTCGAGCTGCTGCTGATCATTGCGAACATCGGCACCGCCGTCGTGATCGTCCCGATCATGAGGAGGTTCAACGAAGAGCTCGCGATCGGCTACGTGACGGCGCGCATTTTCGAGTGCACGTTCATCCTCGTCGGCATCGTCTCCGTGCTCGGAGTCATCACGCTGCGGAACCAAGCTGCAGGCGCCTCCGAGGGGACGGTCGCGTACACGCTCGCGGCGATCAAGGATTGGACGTTTCTCCTCGGCCCGGGCTGGATCGTCGGCTGGGGGAACGGGCTCATCCTCGGCTACTTGATGTACCGCACCGGTCTGGTTCCACAACGAGCCGCGTGGCTCGGCCTGATCGGCGGGCCGCTGATCATCGTCACCGGAACGGCGATCATGTTCGGCGGCGACCACCCGAGCAGCACGTTGCACGGCCTGCAAGGCGCTCTCACCCTCCCAGAGGCCGCGTGGGAGCTCTTCCTCGGCGTGTACTGCACGATCTGGGGCTTCAGGCGCGACGCCGCGATCCTCACCGACTTAAGGGGAGCAACATGACGATCACTCCATCCACCCTCATGCGCTGGGCGGGTCTATCCGCGCTGCTGGCAGGGCTTTGCTACCTGCTCGTCGGCATCTTCCACCCGGCCAACGTCCCGTCGTCGGTCACGACCACCCGCTGGGAGATCGTTCACATCATCGCCTGCGCAATGTCCTTCTTCGGACTGCTCGGCCTGGCAGGTCTGTACGCGCGGCAGGCAGTAAGGGCGGGGTGGCTCGGGCTGGCCGGCTACGTCCTGCTCAGCCTCTGGCTCGTGGTGATCATGGGCTTCAGCTTCGTCGAGGCCTTCATCCTGCCCCACGTGGCGACCGCGTCGCCTGGGCTCATCCAGGCTTGGATGGGAACGTTCAACGGCCCCGCCGGCACGTTCAACCTCGGAGCACTCCCGACGATCTGGACTCTCAGCGGCCCGGTCTACATCCTCGGAGGCGTGCTTTTCGGCATCGCCACGTTCCGTGCGCGCATCCTGCCGCGCTGGGCGGGCGCACTTCTCGCGGTCTCCACGCTCTTGGCCCCCGCAGCCGCCGTGCTCCCGAACGCATCTCAGCCGAAGATTGCGATACCCGCGGGACTGGCTCTCGCCTGGCTCGGGTATGCGCTCTGGTCAGAACGGCGCGCGGAAATCGGGCTCGAACGGACCAGTGCGGTCGCGGAGGACCCGCCGAGGCCGGCACTCGGGAATGTCACGTGACGGCCCCGACGCGCGGCTGACCGGCTAGAGTCGACCAACGCCGTCCGGCCCCAGCCGTCGAGGGAGGGCACGCGTGACGGTGAAGGGTCATCCGAGAGCGATCTTCGAGCGGGCGATCGAGCGTGGGAACCTGGGTGTCGCCGAGACGGTGCTGCGCGCCGAGATCCCGCGACCGACGCTCGTCGACTTGCTCGAGCTGACGGCGCTGATCGCGCAGCGCGATCCAGGACGCCGAGCGCGGGTCACGACGAGGTGGCTGCAGCGCTACCTCGAGGCGGGCGTCGAGCGCACGATCGATGAGGCGGCCTTCGCCGTCGCCGCGCTCCAGGCTCTCGGCACAGCGAACCACCGCGGTGCGCTCGAGTCGCTGCGCGACATTGCGCGACGAGTTGCATGACACGTTCGAGTGTCTGAACAGTGCGAGACATGACGGCGGTTCCGATCTACGTTGCGTCCGCGGCCGTCGGCCAGCCCAGCGTTCTCGCTCCGTCCGGAGAGCTCCCTCCGCGCGTCCGAGCAATGGGGAGGGGTCAGCCTGGCGGCCGTATTCAGATCCCGGCGCGCCGATGCAGGACCACGGGCACCGTCTGGAAGAGCAGCATGATGTCGCGCCAGAGAGACCAGCGCATCACGTAGCGGTAGTCGAGCTGGATCATCTCGTCGAAGCCGATCTCGTGGCGTCCCAGCACTTGCCACAGGCCGGTGATGCCGGGGCGCAGGTCGAGCCGGCGCTTCGCCCACCGTTCGACGAACCGGTGCTCCTCCGGGATCAGCGGACGCGGCCCGACGAGGGACATCTGGCCGAGCACGACGTTGAGGAGCTGCGGGAGCTCGTCGAGCGAGGTGCGGCGCAGCAGGTTTCCGACGCGCGTGCAACGGGGGTCGCCGTCGATCTTGAACATGCGCGCCCCGCCGCCGTTCTCGAGGTGCTTGTTGAGATGCGCCACCTCGGACTTACGCGAATCGGCGTCGTCGGTCATCGATCGGAACTTCCAGATCCGGAACTGCCGTCCGTGCTCGCCGATCCTGGTCTGCCGGAAGAACACCGGGCCGCGCGAGTCGATCTTGATCGCAGCCGCGATCACGACCAGCAGGGGAGATAGGAACAACAGCCCGAGCGTGGCACCGACCACGTCGAGCGCGCGCTTCGCGAAGCGCGACGACGGAGCGAGGCGGAGTGGGGGAAGGGCCCAGAGGGGAATCGACTCGATCGTGTGCGCGGTGATCGGCGGCTCCAGCAGCTCGAAGAAGCGGGGGACGATGTCGACCTGGACGCCGAGCTCGTTGATCGTGCGAATCATGTCGAGCGAGTGCTCGATCGGATCGTGCGTGAACGCGATGATCACGCGCTCGACATCGAGGAGCTTCACGAGTGCCGGAAGGTGATCGATCTCGCCGAGCAGGCGGACGTCGCCAGGCCCAAGCCCCGGAAGGGGGCCTTGCGGATCGTCGTCGACGAACCCGATCACGTTGATGCCGTACTCGGGATGCTTCATGACCTTGCGGGCGACTTCCTGACCCACACGCCCCGTGCCGACGATGATCGTGTTCTGCACGAACCCACTGCGCCGGCGGCAGAACGCGCGACCGATCGCGCGCGCGCTCGTGACGGCAACGATGGCGATCAGCCAGAAGAGAAAGAGCTTCGAGAAGGGCGGCTGGAACCAGTCCGTGAGATGCGCGACGGCGAGCAGCGCGAACGTTCCGACGGTGACGAGGTGGAACACGCCGACGAAGTCATCGACGGCCGAGTGGTTCGCGTGCTCCTCGTCACGGTCGTACAGGCCGTAGCTTCGTGCGGCGACCGCCCAGATCGGGAGAGAGGCCGCGAACAGCAGGAACTCACCGAACGCGTCGACGTGATCGCCGTGCCGATGGACGGTCGCAAGCCACTCCGCGAGCGCGTACGCAGCCGCGAGCCCGAGCATGTCGGCCGCGAGGAGCGCCCGGCGGAGGAGCCAGCCGCGGCCGTGGTTCGAGCCGGTGCTCCGTCGCGAGTGCAGCAGCTCGACGGTCCGGTCGTCGAGTGAGTCGTAGAGGCGGTCGAGAGCCGCCGTGCTGACGCCGTGCCCAAAGTCCGCGCTCACCACGCGGGTGCGTTCCCTCGTACTCGTCATAGCCACGACCCCCTAGCGACTCGTCACCCCACGACCCTCCTTCCCGTACCGGGTCGGGGCGCGGCGGAAACCTCGATCTTGTAAGGAGATTTAAAGCGCGTGCCGGCCGCGCTTCGGCAAGCAGGGTGCGGAGGCGCAGGTGTGCATCTGCAGGAGCTGGAGGTGCGACCACGGGAACTGCGGCAGGAAGCTCCACGGCCGCAGCCCGTCGTAGAGCCCGTGTGCGCCGAGGTAGGGATTCCGTCCGGTCTGCGTCGGGTCCTCGGCGTAGAAGCCCACCGAGTGGTGGGACACGTCCCTGACGATGATCCCGTAGCGCTGCGCAGCCTCTGCGAGGATCCGGGTCACGGGCGGGAGCCGGAGCTTGGAGAGGTCGAGCCGCGGGTCGAGACGGAGATGCGCGCCCTCAGGCAGGCAGTTGCGGGCGCGGGAGAAGCCGTCCGTCCGCTGGGCCGGCCACGTGAAGACACGCACGCAGGCTTCCGGGATCGCGAGCGCGAGCGCGTGTGGCACGACGCCTGCGCGGAGCTCGCTGATCCTCACCGTGCCGCCGATCACCGGCAGGCTGGTCGCGCTCGCGCCCCAGTTCCAGCCGCTGGGCGCGGTCAGGCCCGGGTACGACGTGCCGGTGAAGTAGCCGGGGCTCGACGAGACGTGCTCCATGACCCCGCCCCAGCTGGCGTGCCAGCCGTCGCTCTTGCGGACCGCCTTCCAGAACTCCCACAGTGTGTCCGTCGCGGGCTGGTAGATGGACAGATGCTCGTCCGGCCCGGCTGCGGCTTTTGCCTTGCGCGGGATCGGAACGCCGCGCGCGAGCGCCTGCTGGAGCTCTGCGCCCCATGAGCCGGTGTCGAGCTTGACGAAGACGCGGCGCTGGTGGGCCGGGACGACGTAGAACGGCGTGCTGCTCTCGACGTCCGAGATCCAAGGGCCAGTACCGCCGTGGATCTCATGCTCGACCTCGGCGAGGAGCGCGCGCATGCGGCGCTTGGACGATGGGTCGAGGGCGCCGTGGCCGACCGGCGCGTTCCACACGCTCGTCGGTGCGAACAGGCGCAGCGGCGGCGTCGAGGTCGTCGCTGCGAGCGACGTGCCCGAGCACGTCACGAGCAGGACGGCGATGAGCGCCGCGTGTGTGAGGACCCCTCTCACACAGCTTCGTCTCGGCCGAAGGATCGCCCCGGCTCACCCCCGGAAAGGTGATTGCGCGCACGCGTCGTCGAGAACCTGCGCGAGCTCGCGGGTGAGCGCCGCGCGCGAGAAGCGCCGAAGCGCCTCGGCGCGAACCTCGTCGCTCGGCACGAGCTCTCCGGCCGACCACGACCGGTAGAGCTGCTCGATCGCGCCCTCGATCCCGGCTGGGTCGTCCGGGGCGACGCAGATGCCCGCCCCGAGCTCCGCGACGAGGCGAGAGCCGAGGTTCTCGGGCGGCGCGACGCACAGGATCGGCCGGCCGGTCGCAAGGTACTCGTACACCTTGCCGGACGCTCCGTTCCAGCCGGCCGGCTGGTACAGCAGCAATGCGTCTGCGGCGCGCATCTCCGCGATCGCTTCGCGATGGTCGACGTACGGCCGCCGAGTGAGCGGCACGCCTGCAGTGGAGCGCTCGTCGACCCGTGCATCGCCCACGAGCCGCAGCTCGACCCGGTCGCGTCCGATCGTTCCGTGGCGGACGAGGTTCCGGAGCGCCGCGAGGACAGGTGCGGCGTTGCGCTGCCCGTACAGCATCCCCACATGCGCCAGGCGGAACCGCGAGCTCTCCGAACGCGGCGCGAGCGCCGGCAGGTCGTCGACGTCGACGCCGTTGCGGATCACCGCGCGACGTGGATCGCCCTCGGGCACGCCGCGAATCCAGACGCTGTCGTCGACGACGACGAATCGGTCTGCATGGCGGACGACGGCACGCTCGAGCCGCCTGCTCAAGCCTCGGTACAGATGCGCCCCTTCCGGGTTCAGCGTCCACGCGTCGCGGAAGTCGGCGACCCAGGGCACGCCGGTCAGCTGTTTCAGCGCGAGCGCGACGGCATGGGCCGAGACCGGGGAGGACGTGCTGTACACGACATCGGGCCGGTCGCGGCGCACGGCACGCAGCGCCGTCAGAAGCGCCCCGGGCGCCCAGCCGACGAACTCGTCGGGCCACCCGATCGCCTGTGCGAGGCGCGCCGGCAGACCGAGGCGCCTGAGCACCGCCTCGAGCTTCCACTTCACGACGTGGACCGGGAGCTCGGGCGCGCGCAGCACGACCGCCGACGGTGGGACGTCCGACGTGAGCCCCGGATCTCTGAGCACGTGCCCGACCCCGGTCGTCGTCACGACGATCGGGTCGTAGCCCGCGCTCGGGAGGTACTTCACGAACTTGAGCGTCCGCTGAACGCCGCCGCCGCCGAGCGGCGGGAAGTAGTAGGCGAGTATGAGAACGCG
>DASXDB010000125.1:0-2921 GCA_036490895.1 Gaiellaceae bacterium | reverse complement strand
GAAGCGCTCGAGCCAGCCCCGGGCCTCCTCGATCGACCGCGTCGCCGGCGACACGCGGAACCCGCCCGCGGTCAGCGCCTCGACGCGCGCGCGACGCTCGTCGAGCGGCAGCTTCCACACCGGCTCGCCGTCCCACACGAGGATGTCGAACGCGACGTACTCCGCCGGGATCTCGGCCGACAGCCGCCGGATGCGCGACTCCGCCGGATGGAGGCGCGTCTGCATCGCGTCGAAGTCGAGTGCGCCGTCGCGCGCGATCACGATCTCACCGTCGAGCGCAGAGGACGGCGGCAGCAGCTCACCGAGTGCGCTCAGCTCGGGGAAGTACCGAAGCAGCGGTCGCTCGTTCCGCGACCACAGCGCCAGCTCTCCGCCCACGTTCTCGAGCACGCCGCGGAAACCGTCCCATTTCGGCTCGTACTGCCAGCCGTCCGCCTCCGGCAGGTCGCGGACGAGCTCCGCCTCCATCGGCGGGAACGGAACAACCCCGTGCAAATACTCGGAATCTTGACCCATTCGCTGGGGACTCATCCCATCAAAGACCGGGTAGCGATGGCGGATTCATCGGTCGAATCTAAACGGTGATCGAAAACGGTACGTCGCGCCGCCACCGTCGCAAAAAGCTTCACCGCAGGAAGATCATCAAGCGTCGCGAGGGCGACGTCTTGGCGCGCCAAGACGCTCGAGGCGATCCCGTATTCGCGCAGATCACGATCGGCCCTGAGGAGCTGATGAGACTATTGGTTGATCGCGCGGCAGAGCATCCGCCGATCGACCTGTGTCGGGAATCGCCTACCACCGGCCGCTCGCCGAACGTTGCCGACAACTCGCCACCGCCGGCCGTAGAGGCTGAGCTCTTGTCCGGGCTCGACCTCTTCCTCAACAGTTACCTCGGCGGTGCGGCCGTTGGGGTATTCGAGCGACAGAAGCGAGGGCACACGATCTACATCGGCAGTTCGCGCCGTGAACGTGAGCGCGATGATCATTACGCGCCAAGTACTGATGCCACCAACGTCCTGCGAAGCACCGATCATCCGAACGAGGTGTTCATCTACCTCGAGTACTCGAGCCTCGAGGACGCGAACGAAGCACGCGACCGACTCGTGTCGTCCGGCGTGCTCGCGGGGCTGTCGTTCGACTCTCTGAACGGCAGGCCTCAGCCGGCGGTTCGGAATCGCCGCGTGTCGGGTACCACGCGGCTCAAGAGCCACCTCTTATCCCGCCGTCGAGCAGCGAGAGCGGGAAGTGCTCGCAGAAGGGAACAAATGACCAGTAGAGACTTGCGGCGGGTCGCGGTGAGCTTGGTACGGAACGCCGTCAGCCGCTTGAAGCCTCGGCGAAAGGCACCCGAACAGGTTCAGGCCGAGAACAACGCGGCGGACGCTCAACGCGACTTCGTACTCAAAAAAGCACGCTCGCGGGACGCCGTCACGGATCCCGACCGCTGAGCGGTAAACGCCGGGCGTAACTATGGCTGTTCTTTCGGTTGGCTCGCCAGGATCGATCGGCGCCTCCCGAGGACGTACTGGATCTCGAAGCCCTTCATGAACCAGGACGCGCCGAATGCGAGCGCGCACGCCGTCTCGCCTGCGAGGAGCCCCCAATGCGGCTTGCCGGTGTGATTGGTGACGACGATCCAGACGAACGCGACGAGAACGACGCCTGCACACGTGAAGTGGTAGTCGCGCCAGAACCGCGGCGACCACCTGCTCCCGTGCGGTAGTCGGCCGCTCTCGCGGAGACCGAAGAGGACGATCACACCGGCGAGCGCGAGGATGAAGACCGCGGCCGCGGCGAAGTGGACGTGCTCGACGGTCTTCTCGCCGCCGAACGTCTTCTGCACAGGCGTCTCCGGCACGCCATGCAACACCTCGTTCCCGGTGCGCGCGGTCGGGAACAGCGGAATCACGATCGCTGCGAGACCGCCGAGGATGCTGATCGTATTGTCCAGGTTCTTCTCGGTGATCTTGTACGCGATCATGAAGAACCCGGTCGAGGCGACCGTGAGCACGAACCAATCACGCATCCCCGACCAGTAGTAAGCGCTCTCCGAGTCCCGCGGGAACGGATCGTGTGGGAACACGCCGTGCAGGACGTAGTGATCGCCGAAGACGAGCATCGCCGGCAACGTCAGTCCGAGCACGCCGATGATCATTCGCTGGATCAAGAACGTCCGGACGTACCGGCCTGCCTCCGACCTCGGGTCGACCGGTCGGCTGTCGGCGATCGGGGCAGGACGGAGGAATGCCGGCAGAGCCATCGCTTCCGGACGATCTCGCGCCGGGCGGACCGGCGTCAAGCCCGATGACGCCGCGGGTAACGTTGCCGAGGTGAAGCGCGTCGCGATCACCGGCATCGGAGCCGTCTCTCCGCTCGGCCTCGACGCCAAGGAGACATGGCGCGCGGCCTGCGCCGGTGAGAGCGGCATCGGGTGGATCAGCACCTTCGACACCGACGGCCTGCCCGTCCGGGTCGCCGGCGAGGTGAAGGGCTTCGACCCGACGGCGGTCGTCTCCGCGAAGGAAGCGCGCAAGCTCGAGCGCAACGTTCTTCTCGGCGTCGCAGCCGGGCGCGAGGCGCTCGACGACGCGAGCTTGAACGGCTTCGACCCGGCGCGTGTCGGGATCATCTTCGGCTCGGCGATCGGCGGCGTCCCCGGTCTGCTAGAGCAGCACGACACCTTGCGCGAGCGCGGCCCTGACCGCGTATCGCCGAACTTCCTGCCGAACGTGCTCGTCGACTCGATCTCCGGCCAGCTGGCGATCTCGCTCGGCATCACCGGCCCCAACTACGCCGTCGTCTCGGCCTGCGCGACGGGCTCGCACGCAGTCGGCGAGGCGGCCGAGATGATCAAGCGCGGCGACGCCGACGCCGTGCTGGCCGGCGGCACCGAGGCCTGCATCGTGCCGTTGATCCTCGCC
>DASXDB010000124.1:0-6581 GCA_036490895.1 Gaiellaceae bacterium | reverse complement strand
GGAGCCGCAGGAGGGAGCGGTGCCACACGATCACGTGCTCGACCGCGCCGGGCAGCTCGACAACGCACGGTCAGTGAGCTGGATCGCGAGCCGCGACGCCGACGATCGTGCGCGGGTCCTGGCGCGGCTGGGCGAGCTGCTCCCCGAGCGCGCGTATGCGGTGCCGAATCTCGCGAACGTGCTGTGGGCGGTCCGGTCGTGGGACATCCTATGAGGCATGAGGTGAAGCTCAGCTCGGCGGATCGCGTCCTGTTCCCCGACGACGGCATCACGAAGGGCGATCTCTTCGACTACTACGACCGTGTCGCCGACGTGCTGATCCCGCATTTGAAGGACCGGCCGTTCACGATGAAGCGCTGGCGCGAAGGATTGCCCGGCGGGTCGTTCTTCCAGAAGCAGGCGCCGAAGGGAATGCCCGACTGGATCGAGACGCGCCAGTTCCGCACGTGGCCGCGTGGTGGGAAGGGGGAGTCGCGGCTGGTCGACTTCCCGCTGGTCGAGTCGCGCGAGGCCTTGCTCTGGATGGTGCAGATGCACTGCATCGACATGAACGCCTGGTACTCGCGGGTCGACAAGCCGGATCGGCCCGACTGGGTCCTCTTCGATCTCGACCCGCCCGAGGAGCCCGACGCGTTCGTGCTCTGCATCCGTGTCGCCCACCTCGTGCACGACGCGCTCGGCGAGCTCGGCTTGGAGTCGTACGTGAAGACGAGCGGTGCAGACGGGATCCACGTGCTCGTTCCGATCGCGAGGCGCTCGACGTACGGCGACACCTACGAGTTCGCCGAGCTGCTCTCGCGGCAGCTCGAACGGGAGCATCCCGGCGAGGTGACGACGGAGTGGCTGAAGAAGAAGCGGTCGGGTGTGCTGGTGGATCACCGACAGAACGGGCACGGGAAGACGATCGCGTCGGTCTACTCCGTACGGCCGAAGCCGGGCGCCCCCGTCTCGACACCGCTCGACTGGGCGGAGCTGACCGAGGACGTTCGGCCGCGTGACTTCACGATGGAGATCGCGCTGCAACGGGTGGCCGAGCGCGGCGATCTCTTCGAGCCGGTGCTCCACGGGTCGCAGGCGCTCGGGCCGGCGCTCAGGGAGCTCCGCGCATGACACGGGTCGCGGTCTGTCTGCCGACGTACAACGAGGCAGAGAATGTCGCGTTGATGCTCGACGCGGTGCTCGGCGTGTTCGACGAGAACGGCATCGACGGGCGCATCCTGGTCATCGACGACGCGTCACCCGACGGAACGGCCGAGATCGTCGACGAGCGTGCTCGCACCGACCCGCGCGTAGCGGTGCTGCGGCGTGCGCAGAAGGAAGGGCTCGGGCTCGCGTACCGGGGCGGGTTCCGGCACGTTCTCTCCGACGGTGCGGAAACCATCGTGCAGATGGACTGCGACTTCTCGCACGACCCGGCCGTGATCCCGGCGATGCTCGACGCGCTCGGCGAGGCCGACCTGGTGCTCGGGTCGCGGTACGTCGGCGGCGGCGGCGTCGTCGGCTGGCCGCTCGTCCGCCAGGCGATCAGTAAGGGCGGCTGCCTCTATGCGCGACTCGTCCTCGGCATCCCGGTGCGCGATCTCACCGGTGGCTTCAAGGCGTGGCGGTCCGGGGTGGTCGAATACCTGCTCGGCCGGTCGATCGACGCCCGCGGTTACGGGTTCCAGATTCAGATGACATACGAGGCGATCCTCGCCGGCTACCGCGTTCGTGAGATCCCGATCGTCTTCCGCGAACGCGTGCGGGGCGAGTCGAAGATGTCGGTCGACGTGGTTCGGGAGGCGGCGCTCATGGTGCCGCGGCTGCGCCTCGCGGCGCGGCGCCGTTAGCGGTTCTGCGTCAGCGCGACGACGTGCTGGAGCAGCTTCCAGGTCACGTCGGGGTTCGCGTGCGCGAAGTCGCGGAAGTCCCAGAACGGGATCTCGAGCAGTCGTAGCTCGGTCGTCGCGGTCACGGTCGCCGTGCGAGCCGCTTCGCTCACGAGGGCGATCTCGCCGAAGTGGTCACCAGGCCCGAGTGTCGTGACGTAGTTCCCGTCGACGTTGACCGTGGCTTCTCCGCTGCCGACGACGAAGAAGCCGACGCCGCTCATCTCGCCTTCGGTCGTGACGTGGGTCCCGGGTCCGACCGTCCGCTCCCGGAAACGCGCCGAAAGCTTCTTCAGTTGCCGCTTGTCGAGGTCGGCGAAGAGCGGGACGCGTTTGAGATCGTCGGGGTTCGCGGTTGCCATCGCGGGCCGATCCTACAAGTGGGCCGAACAGGTGTCAGACACCACTGGTGTCTGACACCTTACGCGCCCCGCGCGGCCTTCTTGTAGGCGCGCTTCCAGGTCTGGTAGCGATCGAGGTCTTCGGGTGAGGTGACGTCGCCGAGGGTGGGGTGGCTCGGGGCGATCTCCTCGGCCGCTTTCACGCCGAACTGCTTCGCGAGTACGGCCCCGAGCGACTTGATCTTCATCTCGCCGAAGCCGGGCAGTGCCGCGATGCGCTTGCGCAGGTCCGTCGAGTCGGCCGCGTCGCGCCAGATCCGCGACGCGTCGCCGTCGTAGTCCTCCGCAACGACGCTCGCGAGGTCGCGCACACGCTGCGCCATCGCGCCCGGGAAACGGTGGAGCGCCGGCTTCGTTGCGAACGCTTCGGCGAGATCCATCCTGGCCAGCTTGCGGGGGTCGAGCGTCCCCGCGCGCTCCTTGAGCACGTAGGGGCCGGCGAACGCCTTCTGCACCGTCACCTGCTGGTCGATCGCAAACCCGACGAGCAGCGCGAACGGTTCCTTGGCGAGGAGCTCGCATGCCTTCGGGTCGTCCGTGAAGTAGAGCGCCTTCGGTGCAGCCATCACTGCTTCACTGCTCCCCGAGCGCTGCTTCGAGCGTCTGGCGGAGCCGGGCGCGCAGGTCGCTCTCGAGGCCGCGGAGGCGATCCAGCTCCTCCGTCGTCTGCCGAATCGAGCGCCGCGCGTCGCGCTCGATCTCCACCGCCCGCTGCTGCGCCGTCCGGAGGACCGTGTCGGCTTCCTGTTGCGCCGCGTCCCGGATCTCCTCGGCTGTTCGCTGCGCGGTCAGGAGCATCGCCTCGATCAAGGCCTTGCGCTCCTCGTGGCCGGACAGCTCCTGCTGAACGCGCCGCAACTCCGCGTCGCTCGCATCGGCGCGAGCCTCCAGCTCCGCGATCCGGGTCTTCGACCAGTCCGACTCGCGTGCGGCCTGGCGGTAGTCCAGCGCAATCCGTTCGAGGAGGTCGTCGATCGCCGCGCGGTCGTAGCCACGGAATGCGACGGACAGCCGGCTCGGATCGATCTCTTCGGGTTTGAGCGGCATTCGCGAAGACCGTATCGAGTTGCGGCGCCCCGCGGAAACGCCTATTCGACGAGGTCCCCGAGCGGCGGCATCTCAGGGTGCCGCGCGAACCGCTTGAAGGCCTCGCGCCACATCGGCTGCTGCCCTACGAGCTCGTCGAACCTCTGACGAGCCAGGGTCTGGTCGCCGCTGCCGGCCGCATCGAGGACGGAGAGGAAGAGGACATACGCGTCCGGCAGCCCGTCCTTCGCCGCGCCGGGCGACGCGGGCTGGGCGCTGTTCGCGCGCCGGTACCCCTCGGCCAGGTTCAGCAGCCGCCGCAGCTCGACGAGCGAGTCGTCGCCGCGCTCGACGCGCAGGTCGACGACCCGTTCCCACGGCTCGCCCTCGGCCGGGACGACGACGATCCCGGCGCCGCCGCGGCCCCGCCAGTCGCCGCCCTCCGCCTCGGCCGCGTCGAGCGCGGCCATCAGCCGCTGCGCGAGCGATCCGGTCGCCGCGGTGAACGCCTCGCCCATCGCGATCCATGCATCCGCGGCGAGCATGTTCCCTTGTGCGCACCAGTTCTCGCCCGCGGCGTTCCCCGCGTGCGGGATGCAGTCGCCGCCGGTCCACTGCGCAGTCGCGCCCGTGGCATCCATGAACGCGACCTGCCGGAAGCCGGTCAGCGTGTCCGGCCCGCGCAGCTCGTCGAGCGCGGCCTCCGGAGTCGCGCCGGCGGCGAGCAGCTCGAGGCCGCGGAACCCGTAGCGGCGATCGGTGAACGACTGCGTCGCGACCACGCCCACGCCGGGTCGCGCCCAGGGCACGGCTGCGCCGGTGTTGAACGCCTGCGACTGGACGGCAACGCCGAGCTCGCCTGTCTCAGGGTCGCGGCCGAGGATCGAGTAGGTCATGCGCACGAGTAAACACCTTGGGATCGGGTAGGCGGCCGACATGACCGAAACGCCGAGAGATCTCCTCGACGAGGCGCAGCGCGGCCGGAGCGAGCGCACCCCGTGGCTTGCGCTCACCGGCGTGACGATCGTCGTCGGGGCGCTGGTCGTGGCGATCCTGACGGTAGCCCTGATCGTCTACTTCCTCGTCTGAACTACCCTGGGCTGATGGACCCGCTCGCCTGCTTTTCGCCCGTGACGCGGGCCTGGTTCGAGCGCACGTTCGCCGGGCCGACACCCCCGCAGGAGCTGGGGTGGCCTGCGATCGCGACCGGGGCGCACGTCCTCATCCAGGCGCCGACGGGCAGCGGCAAGACGCTGACCGCGTTCCTCTACGCGCTCGATCGCCTGAGCGCCTCACCGGGCAACGGGCTGCGCGTCCTCTACGTGTCGCCGCTGAAGGCGCTGAACTACGACATCGAGCGCAACCTGCGCGGCCCGCTCGCCGGGCTGCAGTCGCGCGTGCGCGTCGCCGTGCGCACCGGCGACACCCCCGCGAAGGAACGACGTGAGCTGATCAAGGAGCCGCCCGACATCCTGATCACCACCCCGGAGTCGCTCTACCTGATGCTGACCTCGCTGGCCCGTGACACGCTCCGTGATGTCGAGACGCTGATCCTCGACGAGGTGCACGCGGTTGCCGGCGTGAAGCGCGGTTCCCACCTTGCACTGTCAGTCGAGCGGCTCGAATCGCTCGTCCACGGGCCGTTGCAGCGCATCGGCCTGTCCGCAACACAGCGGCCGATCGAGGAGATCGGCAAGTTCGTCTCGGGCGGGCAGCCGATCACGATCGTCGATGCCGGGACGCGCAAGGAGCTCGACCTCGAGGTCGTCGTGCCCGTCGAGGACATGCGTGAGCTCGGCTCGACCGCGTCGTTGTCGTACCCGGTCCCCGCGGACGGCCAGGAGATGGACGCAGGGACGGAGCTCGGCGCGCAGTCGATCTGGCCGTCGATCTATCCGGAGCTGCTGCGACTGGTGCAGGCACACCGTTCGACGATCGTGTTCGTCAACAACCGGCGACTCGCAGAGCGCCTGGCGCTGCGGCTCAACGAGCTCGCGAACGAGGGAAATGAAGGCGCTCGGCAGGACATCGCCCGCGCCCACCACGGCTCGCTCGCCCGTGAGCAGCGCGTGCTCGTCGAGGAGGACCTGAAGGCGGGGCGGATCCCGTGCCTCGTCGCGACGTCGAGCCTCGAGCTCGGGATCGACATGGGTGCGGTCGACCTGGTGATCCAGGTCGAGTCGCCGAAGTCGGTGGCGCGCGGCCTGCAGCGCATCGGGCGCGCGGGGCACGAGCTCGGAGCGGTGTCGAAGGGCCGCATCTTCCCGAAGTTCCGCGCCGACCTGCTGGAGAGCGCCGTCGTCGCGCGCGCGATGCGCGAAGGAGAGATCGAGGAAACGCGCATCCCGACGAATCCGCTCGACGTGCTCGCGCAGCAGATCGTCGCGATCTCGGCCGATGCCGAGATCGCCGGCCAGGAGGTGTACGAGCTCGTCACTCGGGCGTATCCGTTCCGCGACCTGAGCCGCGCGCAGTTCGACAACGTGCTCGACATGCTCGCCGGGCGCTATCCGTCCGACGAGTTCGCGGAGCTGCGCCCCCGGATCGTCTGGGACCGGACGAACGGCACGATCCGCGCTCGTGACGGCGCGCGGCGGCTCGCGGTCACGAACGCCGGGACGATCCCCGATCGAGGTCTCTTCGGCGTGTTTCTCGTCGACGGCGGCGGCCGGGTCGGAGAGCTCGACGAGGAGATGGTGTACGAGGCTCGTGCCGGGCAGACGTTCCTGCTCGGCGCGTCGACGTGGCGGATCGAGGAGATCACGCGCGACCGCGTCCTCGTCTCGCCGGCGCCGGGGTTGCCCGGCGCCGTCCCGTTCTGGAAGGGCGAGGGCGTCGGTCGCCCGTTCGAGCTCGGTCAGAAGATCGGCGCGGCGTCCCGCGAGCTGACCGGGCTGGCCGACGACAAGGCGCTGGCGCGCGTGCGCGACGACTTCCATCTCGAGCGCCGGGCCGCGACGAACCTGATGTCGTTCCTGCGCGAGCAGGAACGCAGCACCGGCGTCGTCCCCTCGGACCGTACGATCGTCGTCGAGCGCTTTCGCGACGAGATCGGCGACTGGCGCGTCTGCATCCTCACGCCGTTCGGTGCGCGCGTGCATGCGCCCTGGGCGATGGCGATCGCCGCGCGGTTGCGCGACGCGCACGGGATCGACGCGCAGTCGATCTGGTCGGACGACGGCATCGCGCTGCACTTCCCGGAGGCGGATGCGCCGCCGCCGACCGAGGACCTCGTGATCGATCCCGGCGAGGTCGAAGACCTCGTCGTCGCCGAGCTGGGGGAGAC
>DASXDB010000123.1:0-9452 GCA_036490895.1 Gaiellaceae bacterium | reverse complement strand
TTCCTGGGCTACCTGTCGAACTTCTTCGACCCGGTCCAGCAGCTCTCGCAGCTCTACAACACGTTCCTCTCGGCGGTTGCGGCGCTCGACAAGCTCACCGACCTGATGGGCGAGGAGCCCGAGGTCGTCGATTCGCCCGGCGCGGTCACACTCGACTCCGCGCGAGGCGACGTCGAGTTCGAATCCGTCCGGTTCGCCTACGGCCGCGGGCCGGAAGTGCTGCACGGGATCGACCTGCACGTCGCCGCAGGAACGACGGTCGCGCTCGTCGGGCACACCGGCGCGGGCAAGTCGACGATCGCGAAACTGCTGGCGCGCTTCTACGACCCGACGGAGGGCCGGATCGCGCTCGACGGGGTCGACCTGCGCGGCGTAACCCAGGAGTCGCTTCGCCGCCAGCTCGGCATCGTTCCCCAGGAAGGCTTCCTCTTCGCCGGCACGCTGGCCGAGAACGTGGCGTTCGGCCGGCGCGAGGCGACCCACGAAGAGATCGTCGCCGCGATTCGCGCAGTCGGCGCGGATGAGTTCGTCGACGGACTCGAGGACGGGTACGAGACCCAACTCGGCGAGCGCGGCTCACGACTCTCGCTCGGCCAGCGCCAGCTCGTCGCGTTCGCGCGTGCGCTGCTCGCGGACCCGCGGATCTTGATCCTCGACGAGGCGACGAGCTCGGTCGACATCGGCACCGAGCAGAAGATCGAGCTGGCGCTCCGCCGCCTCCTGCACGGCCGGACGGCGTTCATCATCGCGCACCGCCTCTCGACGATCCGCGACGCCGACCTGATCGTGGTGCTCGAGGACGGCCGGATCGTCGAGCAAGGAACGCATGACGAGCTTCTCGCCAAGCGCGGGCTCTACACGTCGCTCTACGGCGACTGGGCCGTCGACGCCGCCTGAATCGTCGGCGTCGTCCTGCAACGCTTAGAGTCGGGTCGTGTCGGTCGATCCCGAGACGAATGAGCGGATAGAGAAGCCCGTCTCGCCGGAGGCCGAGCGCGAGACCCGCATGACGCCGAAGCAGGCCGTCGGCGAGATGCGCATCCGCGTTCCCGTCCGCGCGAACCGGACGCTGCGCGCCGTGATCGAGCGGGTCAACCGCGACGACCAGCTGAAGGGCTGGTGGCACGTCTCCAACGTGAACGCGGTGGCGCGCATGGAGATCAACGACCACTCGTGGGTGCACATCCAGATCGTCACGAACATCGCGCTCAAGCTGCTCCGGCAACTGACGAAGCACGGCGTCGAGCCGAACGTCGTTCGGGATTACGGCTACACGCGCGAGGACGCCGAGGTGATCGTCGTGTTGACGGCTCTCACGCACTGCGTCGGGATGTCGGTGCACCGGCAGGGCCACGAGGACTTCAGCCTGTTCCTCTCCGAGCCGAAGCTGCGCGAGCTGCTCGACGGGATCTACGAAGAGCCCGACCTCACAGTGATCGTGTCCGAGGTGCTGCAGGGGATCATCAGCCATCGCTCCGACGGTCAGCCGCTGACGCTCGAGGCCGGCATCCTCCGTGTCGCCGACGCGCTCGACATGGAACAAGGCCGGTCGCGCATCGCGTTCGAACGCGGCCGCGTCGGCATCCACTCGCTCTCCGCGGCCGCGATCGAGGAAGTGATGATCTCGGACGGCGAGCACAAGCCGATCCGCATCTCGATCACCATGAACAACTCGTCCGGCATCTACCAGGTCGATGGGCTGCTGAAGGCGAAGCTGCGCGGCTCGGGGCTCGAGCCGTATGTCGAAGTGCTCGCGCACATCGACACTGAGGCCGAGAAGCGCCTCGTTCCGCTCTACGAGCTCGACCTCTGATTCTCGAGACCAGAGCTACAATGGCGGCCCTTGCGGGATCGTCTAATGGTAGGACGCCTGACTCTGGATCAGGTAGTCTAGGTTCGAGTCCTAGTCCCGCAGCTCTCACGAAAGCCCTGCACTGGCAGGGCTTCGTGTTTTCTCCCAGGACGACTCACGGCAGGTGACCGCACTCGTCCGACGAATTTGCAAGGGTGACCGACATGGAACTGTTCGTGCGGCGGTCCTGGCACGTGAACGTCGTCGCGAGTCTCGTCGTCGTGTGGTGCGCGGCGGTCTGGTTCGGCGTGTTGTACCTGCTCGGCGTTTCGTTCTGAGCTAGGGCGTCAGCGCGTCCGACCGGCCGAGGGAATGCCCGGCGGCATCGAGCGCGCGCACCGCAACGACTTTCGGCGGCGTCTCGAGGCCGATCATCGTCTCGAGGCCGCCCCACGGCCGTGAGGCGACCACCGCGAGATGGTCGGAGTCCGGTCCGGCGAGCACCTGCCAGCGTGCGATGCCGCGCTTGCCGTTCCAGCTCGCGTAGACACGGTCTCCGTCGAGTGCGACGAGCGGCTTGTCGCCCGGATCGCCGGTCCAGGGCAGCCGGTAGCCGCGGTACGTGTCGCCGTAGGGCAGCGTCATCTGGAAGCGCACCTTGCCCGCCGGCGAGAACTCGGTCAGCTTACGAATGCCTCCCCACCCGACGAACGCGCCGCCGTCGGGTAGGAGCTCGAGGTCGCCCTCGAACGGCGAGCTGAACTTCTTCGGGTGCACGAACGTCTTGAGGACCTTCGCGGTCTTGGTCGCCCGGTCGATCTTGAGGACGAGCGGCCGCGTGAACGGCTCCTCCTTCGGGATCGCACCGTTGTCGAACAGTGAGATCGTGGTCGGCCCGTGGAAGCGCGCGAAGTGCTGGTACCGGAACTTCACTGCGGCCGCAGGGCCGAAGTCGCTGCGCTTCCCGCCGAGGCGCCATACGATCGAGCCGTCGCGGCGCAGCAGGTACAGCGCGCTCGTGTTGCGGCCGGAGACGAGGATCGTTCCGCCGGGCCCGTCGGCGATCGAGTTGATGTGGAAGTAGTCGAGCGGGCGCTTCTTCGTCGCGTGGAGCGCCGGCTCGCGATGTGCCTGGATCGACTCGCTCAGCGGCACGTGGTCGAGGCTGTGCCACTCGAAGACGACCTTGCCGGTCTCGATGTCGATCTCCTGGACGATGCTGTCCTCCGCGTAGCCGTTCTTCGGTCCACCGACCGACCGGAGGTCGACCGGCACCTCGTGGTAGATCGGGATGAACGCGGTGCCGCGCGGCGTCAGTTGAAACTCGTGCAGGTCGCCGTCGAGGCCGTGCGCCGCCTTGACGGTCGCGATCTGGTGGTACGACGTGTCGTAGACGACATAGCTCCCGCGGCCGGTACCTGCCTTGGAGATCGTCCCCTGCCACCAGGTGAGCACCGGCTTGCCCCGGTAGGTCTGCGCGCGAAAATCGGTCGCCTCGAGCCCTGACGGCACCTGGTGGAACCACACGATCCGGCCCTTGTCGTCGGCGATCACCGCCCCGCTCGGCCGGTTCTTGCCGCCCTTTTCCGCGAACATCACGTACCCGGGCGCCGTTCCCTTCGCGGGGGTGTCGATGCGCAGGATCGGCGGATGCAGATCGGGAAGCGTGCGCAGGGTGGCCGTCGTCGCGGGGGCAGCGCCCGTGGAGGCGTTTGCCTTCTTCTCGACGCCGCAGCCGACGAGCAGGACGAGGCACGGGAGAAGCAGCAGCGCGGCGCGCACGGAGGCGCGATGGTACTGAGTTGGCGCTTCGGGCGTCTTTGCCTATGCTCTTTTCGCAATTCCCCTGACCCCCCAGACAGGAGGACGAGTGAAGAAGCGCATCTACGTGGGCGCCGGTGCGTCCGCGCTGATCGCAATCGTCGCGCTCGCGACGATGGTGAGCGGTGCGATCGCACGGAGCGGCGCGACACCGCTGCCTGCGTCGTCGTGCTCGGCGATCCAGAACGGCAGTGGCCAGATCCTGGTCGCGTCCGACCTGCCTCTCGAGGGCTCGGGCCGGGCTCAGACAACCCAGATGACCAGGGCGATCAAGTTCATCTTCAACCAGCACGGCTGGAAGGCGGGCAAGTACTCGCTCGCTTATCAGAGCTGCGATGACGCGACCGCCCAGGCCGGCAAGTGGGACTCGGGCAAATGCTCGACGAACGCGAATGCGTACGCCCAGAACTCGAGCGTCGGCATGGTGATCGGGACGTTCAACTCGGGTTGTGCCGAGATCATCGTTCCGATCCTCAACCGCGCTGCGAACGGGCCGATCGGCATGGTCAGCCCCGCCAACACCTACGTCGGCCTGACCCACCCGGGTCCGGGCACGGTGGCGGGCGAGCCGGGTAAGTACTACCCGACCGGCAAGCGCAACTACGTGCGTGTCGTGGCGGCCGACGACTACCAGGGTGCGGCGGACGCCGTGCTCACGAAGACGTTGGGCGTGAAGAAGATCTTCATCCTCAACGACAAGGAGGCGTACGGCCTCGGCGTCGCGACGAACTACAAGAACGCGGCGAAGAAGCTCGGCCTCAAGGTCGTAGGCTTCACGGCGTGGGACGGCAAGGCGTCGTCGTACGAGGCGCTCGCAGTCAAGGTGAAGGCGTCGGGCGCGCAGGGCGTGTTCCTCGGCGGCCTGGTCTGCGAGAACGGCGGCAAGCTGATCAAGGACCTGAAGGCCGGAACCGCGGCCGGCACCAAGCTGATCATGCCGGACGGCTTCACGCCGGTGTCGGCGGTCGTGCAGGGTGCGGGTACGTCGGCCGAGGGCGGGTTCGTGTCCGTCGCCGGTCTGCCGAACTCCTCGCTGAAGGGCGCCGGCAAGGCGTTCGTGAAGGCCTTCACGAAGGCCGATCACCGGGCTCCGGATCCGTACGCCGTGTACGCCGCGCAGGCGGCTGAGGTCGCAGTCGGTGCGATCGCGCAGTCGAACGGCACCCGTGCCGACATCGCGAAGCAGCTCTTCAAGCTCAACCTGAAGGGCTCGATCCTCGGCAACGTCTCGTTCAACTCGAACGGCGACGTGACCTCCAACCCGGTCACGATCTACCAGGTCAAGGGAGGCAAGTCGACGACCTACAGGGTCATCGTGCCCTCGAAGGCCCTGGTCAAGTCCGCGTAAGCCGGGACCCCGGTACGGCAGGTTGCGAAGGGAGGGCGAAAGCCCTCCCTTCGTCCATCATCGAGGACGTGAGATGATCGATGCCGCCCGGCGCCCGGCGCCCGATGCGGCGAGGCGTGTCAGGGACCAGGGCGAACGCGGCGAGACACACCTCCCGCCGGCAAGGCCGGCCGTCTCGCCGCGCCGCTCGCTGTCGTCTCTGCGCTCTACTGGATGACGAGCTGAATCCGGGTCGCGGCGACGAGCGCCTCGCACGGATCCCATCCTCGCTCACTCAGCTTGCGCATCCGCCGGAGAAGCAAGCCGAGGACTTCGTCCTCGCTCAGCGCTTCGAACTCTTCCTGCCCCCACGCGGGCTCGGGCGGTGTTTGATCTCTGCTCGCGAGCGCGAGCTCTGATGCCGCAGTCATGGCACGCGTTATCGGCCGGCGACGGCTCGGACTGTAGAGCGACTTCGACGGATCGACGGTCGGACCGTTCGGCCAATTGAACGCACGCGCCACCGGGGAATCCGTAACGTTCGTCAAGCGGTGCTTGCGGCCAGACCCCCCGCAAGCTCCGCGCCGCGAGGCGGCCCTATGCGCCGCAGCCTGGGGCCGCCTCGCTTCTTCGCCTCGAGTCGACCATGATGAGAAAGTGTCGATTGAACTGCGGCAGCTGACACGGCTGCGCACGACCCTGGAGGTCGCGTCGGCGACTGCCCTCCAGCCGGGACCTGCCGGGTTGCTCGTGTACGCCAACGCCCGCAACTCGACCCGAGCGGCGCTCGAAGGGTCGCCGGCCGCGAAGGAGTTCGAGCTGCTGTTCCCGCGGGCCGACGCGAGCTTCGCGCTGTCACCCGAGTACCCGATCGTGCTGCTCGGCCAGTTGATCGTCTGGTTGCGCGAGCTGGAGCAGTCGGTCGCCGAGTCCGTCGTCTCGCCGGAGCTGATGCTGGTCGACCCGGAGCTGCGTCGGCTGGCCAGCCTCGCGGCCGAGCCCGCGCCGGAGCCCGAGCGCCAGCCCGAGCGCGAGCCGCTCGAGCCCGAACCGCGGCCGGGGCACGACGAAGACGGCCGGCGCGAGGACGGCCGCAGAGGCTTCCCGGCGTCCGCCGGCGCCTACGTGCTGCGTGCCTCGATCAGGACGGCCGCGATCGATCTCGCCTTCTTCGTCCTGCTCGCGTGCATCGTCCTCCTGATCAGCATTCGCTGACCAGGAGGACGCGCGAACTTCGCGGAGCGGACTACGCCGCGCCGACGGCGGGGAGGCCGCGCCGGTGCTCCCGGCGAGCCATCGCCGCGAGGGCGATTGCCGCCGCGATCAGCGCGACCGCGATGATCCACTCGGCCGACCCGTTGTGATGGTCGGGGTCCCAGCCCGTCACCTCGAGCCAGTCGCGCCAGAAAAGTGTCACGACGCCGAGGACACCGCTGACTGCGGCAAGAGTCGTCTCGATCTTGTAGAGACGGCTTCCGTCTTTCAGCACCTCTCCCCCTTGTTCGGACTGCAGGAGACTTCCGAGATCCGCAGGATAGGCGAACCTCTATGACTTTGCCACCGCTACTCGCCCGGATCGAAAGCGCCCGCAAGCGGCTCCCGGCAAATGTCCGGAAGCTCGGCTGGATCTCACTCGCGAACGATGCGGCCAGCGAGCTCGCGTACCCGATCGTCCCGCTGTTCCTGACCGTGACCCTCGGCGCCCCGGTGGCGATCGTGGGGCTGATCGAGGGGATCGCAGAGGCGATCGCGACCGGGGTTCGCCTGCTCTCGGGCTGGGTCTCGGACCGCACGGGCGACCGCCGGAAGCCGTGGATCATCGGGGGCTACGGGGCGTCGACCGTCGCCCGCGGCATGGTCGCGGCCGCGCCCGGCTGGGGCCTCGTGCTCGCGGGCCGAATCGTCGACCGCTTCGGCAAGGGTGCACGGAGCACACCACGCGACGCCTTGATCCGCGACTCGACACCCGCCGAGCTCCGCGGCTCGAGCTTCGGCTACCACCGGGCGATGGACACAGCCGGCGCCGTCCTCGGGCCGCTGCTGGCGGTGATCCTCCTCGAGAGCGGCGTCGCGCTCCGCGGCATCCTCTGGGTCGCGTGCGGCCTCGGCGTGGTCACCCTCGTCGTCCTCCGCGGCGTGCGCGAGGCGCCCGGTCACGACCCGACGCGCGGGGCCACCGTCGCGGTCGAGCGCGAGGCGCTGCCGCCGGTGTTCTGGGGCGCGCTCGTCGTGTGGGTGCTCTTCTCGCTGGGAAACTCGAGCGACGCGTTCCTCGTGCTGCGGGCACGAGACCTCGGCCTCGGTTTGGTCGTCGTCGTGCTCGCCTACGCGATCTACAACGTCATCTACTGCTCGCTCTCCTGGCCGTTCGGCGCGCTCTCCGACCGTGTCCCCCGCTCCTTCCTGCTCGGCGGCGGGCTTGCGGTGTTCGCGCTCGTCTACTTCGGGTTCGCGGTCACGTCGCATGCGTGGACCGTGTGGCCGCTGTTCGCGGTCTACGGTGTCTACATCGCCGCGACGGAGGGCGTGGCGCGAGCGTGGATCGCGGACACGCTGCCGGACCGTGCAGCAGTCGGCACCGCGTACGGCATCTTCTTCCTCGCGACTGCGGCCGCTTCGCTCGTCGCGAGCATCGTCGCGGGCGTCCTCTGGACCTATGTCAGCCCGCGCGCGCCGTTCGTCGTCGGGGCGGCCGCGGCGGCGCTCGCACTCGTGTTCCTCCTCGGACTCGAACTCGGCTGGCAGGCGAAGGTGCGCACGATCAAGCTCGGGCTGCTCGGTGCGGGAGCCGTCGTCCTCGCCGCGGCCGCACTGGCCGTCGCCTTCGAGCACCACCGCCTCGCCGAGGCGTTCCGCACCGGCGAGGCGGAGCCGCTGCCGGCGGCGTTCGTCCGTCCGTGCAATGCGGCTCCGACCGCACGCGTGCGGGTGGCGTTCCCTGCCGCGGGCTCCACGTTCACCCGGCGCTCGCTCGAAGGGCCGACCACGGTCGTCAATGGCTTCCGCCGCGGCGTGGTGAAGGACGCGAACGCCGCGTTCCAGCGTACTCTCGCCGCGGCGGGTTACACGATCCTGCACTCGGAGATCGACCCTGCGGACTCCGAGGTCGTCTTCCGCAACCGCACGACGACGGGTCAGGTCGCGATCACGCAGGAGTGCAAGAGCCGCGTCGGGCTCCGCATCACGATCCGGCCCGCGTGAGTTTCAGCCGCGCTGGCGGATGAACGACGCGACATGCACGACGACGAGCAGGATCGCAAGCGTCATCGGGATCCACTCGACGATCTGCCAGACCGATGTCGCGCCGAACATCCAGGCGGCGATCAGCAAGATCGTGCAGACGCCGGCCACGCGCCACAGGAGGCGCCGCGTGAAGCGATGCAATGCGGTCATCGCCATGCGGACCGCAGGGTATGCCGGGAGTTGGCAGCGTTCAGAGAATCGAACGCGACGCCGGTGACGCGTGTCCCGCGCTAGGCCGACGCGAGCCGCAGCAGCTCGAGCGGCAGCACGAGGAGCCAGATACCCGTCGCCGCGAGCGCGAGGAAGGTGCAGACCGTGAGCTCCGTCGCGATCGGCTTGGCGAAGTGGAAGCTCTTGACGTCCTTCGGGACGGTGGCAACCGCAGTGGTCATGGGTGCGTTATCGGCCGCGGTCGCGCATTGCTGGATATGCGCTGTGTAAGCGGGACGCAAAGCCGACCCGAAGACCACCCTTCCGGGGTAGCTACGCGGCGCCGTCGGCCCGTGGATCGTCGTGGTCGAGTGTCCACCACACGGCGATGAAGTACGGCAGGTGGCCGACGCGCGTCGGTGTGACGACGAACGCGCACGGCACCTTGGTGCCGTCTTTCCGCGTGACGATGCGCACGCCCTCCCGGTGCTCGTTGCGCGAGAGCACCGTGCGGTCGATCCCGCCCTCGGTGAAGTCGGCCACGTCATGCCAGAGCAGCTCGTCGCGGCTGTACCCGAGGATCTTGCACGCGCACTCGTTCACCGTGACGTAGCGACCCCGTTCGTCGTAGACGCAGATCGCCATGTTGGCGGAGTCGATCGCCTCCAGGAGGAGGGTCTGGAGGACGAGCGCGTTGGCCTCGGAGTCGGTCACGACCTGCTCATTCTCCGTCGTGGCAGCGGGGTTGCGCAAGACTCGGGCCTAGGCGGTCTTCCGTAACCGATTCACCGGTGCTCGCGTTGTTGCTGCGAGGTGGCCGGCCTTCTCCAACCCCGCCCGGTGGGGATCGTCAAGTCGTTGTGGCGCTCGATCCACGGCGATCCCGTGTTCATGCGCAGGGTCAACGGCTGGCTGACCGTGTTCTGGCTGGTCATGATCCCGGTCTCGTACTGGATGCACTGGCTCAGCAGCGTCGTGTACGTCTCGGCCTTGTCGCTCTGGGCGCTCGTGGCCGGCCACTGGTCGTCCTGGCAAGCCGCCCGGGTGGAAGTCGTGCAGGAGCGAGAGGTCAAGAAAGAGCGCGCGAACCCGATCGAGAACAAGGTCGTCGACAAGCTC
>DASXDB010000122.1:0-4071 GCA_036490895.1 Gaiellaceae bacterium | reverse complement strand
ATCTGCGAGCGCGTCGAGGTGATGTACGCCGGCACGTTCGTCGAGGGCGGGACGGCGGACGACATCTTCGACTCGCCGCGCCATCCGTACACGCTCGGGCTGCTCGAGAGCGTGCCGCGGCTGCACACGCGCCGCGCTGCGGCGCTCAACCCGATTCCCGGCACGCCCCGCAACATGCTGTCGGCGCCGACGTCGTGCCCGTTCGCGCCGCGCTGCCGTTACCGCAAGGAGCATTGCGACGCCGAGTTGCCGAAGCTCGAGGAGCTCGCGCCCGGTCACGCCGCCGCGTGCTTCTACCCGGTCGACGCCGGCGCCTGGGAGCGCAGCCGGTTGGAGGCGTCGGCGTGAGCGTAGGCTTGACGGAGCTCAGCAAAGAGCGGAGGCGCCGACATGCGCGGCGCCGGAGCGGGAAATGAGCGCGAACGGCGGCGGGCCGCTCGTCGAGGTCGACGACCTCCGCGTCTGGTTCAAGCTGACGAGCGGGGTCGTGCTCGACCGCCACGTCGGCGACATCAAGGCGGTCGACGGCGTCTCGTTCTCGATCGATCGCGGTGAGACCGTCGGTCTCGTCGGCGAGTCGGGCTGCGGCAAGTCGACGCTCGGCCGCACGATCCTTCGCCTCTACAAGCCGACGAGCGGCCGGATCGTCTTCGAGGGGCAGGACATCACGACGTCGTCGGAGACGGACCTGCATCCGGTGCGGCGGAAGATGCAGATGGTCTTTCAGGATCCGTACGCGTCGCTCAATCCGCGCCACTCCGTCGGGCGCATCGTCGGTGAGCCGTTACGCACGCACGGGATGGCCACCCGCCGCGAGGTCGGCCGCCAGGTCGCGCAGCTGCTCGGCGTCGTCGGGCTGCCGTCGGATGCGGCGAACCGCTACCCGCACGAGTTCTCAGGCGGTCAGCGGCAGCGCATCGGCCTCGCGCGTGCGCTCTCGCTCAACCCCGACTTCGTCGTGTGCGACGAGCCGGTGTCGGCGCTCGACGTCTCGATCCAGGCCCAGATCGTCAACCTGCTCGAGGAGCTCCAGCGGGACTTCAACCTGACGTACCTCTTCATCGCGCACGACCTCGCGGTCGTCCGGCACATCTCGACGCGGATCATCGTGATGTACCTCGGCAAGATCGTCGAGATCGCGCCCGCCGACGACCTGTACGAGAACCCGCTGCATCCGTACACGGTGACGCTGCTCTCGGCGATCCCGGTGCCCGATCCGAAGGTCGAGCGCACGCGCCGCGCGATCCGCGTCGGCGGCGATCTGCCGAGCCCGGCGAACCCCCCGCAGGCGTGCCGGTTCCACACCCGGTGCCCGTTCGTGCAGCCGACACGCTGCGCGGACGAGGAGCCCGGGCTGCGCGAACTGGGCGGCCACGTCGTCGCCTGTCACTACGCCGAGGCGATCAAGGCGGGTGAGATTTCCCCCCGGGCGGGGGATACCCAGAGCGCCTGATCCGCACAGGATTCGCCTCACTGTGGCCCGGAAGGTTCTCGCGCGCCTCGCTGCGTCGGCAGCGATCGCCTGTGTTGCGGCACTGGCAGCTGTCGCGCAACCGGCCCGGGCGGGGCTCCTCGCTTGCGACGGGCAGGCGACGGTGCAGCCGTTCACGCCTTGGCTTGATCCCGCGAGCTACGTCCTGATCGCGAACGGCTCGCTCGAGAGCACGTCGGGGTGGACGCTCGCAGGCGGCGCGAAGCTCGTCTCGGGCAACGAGCCCTGGCGCGTCAACGCCGCGACGGACTCGAATTCGCTCTCGCTGCCGTCCGGCAGCTCCGCGACGACGCCCCCGTTCTGCGTCACGCTCCTTCATCCGGACCTGCGGTTCTTCGCCGTCAACTCCGGCTCGACGCTCTCGACGCTCGAGGTCGACGCGATCAGCACCGTCCTCGGGATCAGGGTGACGACACCGGTGGGCGTACTGCTCGCGGGCGGCATGTGGCAACCGACGCTGCCGCTGCCGTTCCTCGACGGCCTGCTGTCGCTGAGGCAGGGGACGGTGCAGTTCCGGTTCACGCCGCTCGGCGCGGGCGGCGGCTGGCAGATCGACGACGTCTACGTCGACCCCTTCAAATCCCGGTAGAGAGTGGCGACGGCGAGGCTCGAAGGGTCGCGGCCTCCGGATGAGCACCTGGTCGAAGAAGCGCGCGACCGGATGCCGGAGCCGCCGACGGGTCGCGACCGGGTTGCGTCCGTGGTGCTCGGCGTCGGGCTCATCCTCGGCGCGGTCGTCGCGGCAACGACGCTGACCTGGGCCGGGCCGGCGCACTGGCCGCTGTTCGCGCTCGGTCTCGTGGTCGCCTACGCGCTCTGCTCGCGCGTGGAGTTCGAGCTGGGGCCGGGCTGTGCGGTCCCGACGCAGCTCGTGTTCGTGCCGATGTGGTTCGTCGTCCCACCGGCGCTTCTGCCGCTTGCCGTCGCCGGCGGCTACCTCCTCGGAGCCCTGCCCGAGTATCTCGACGGCTCCGTGCACTGGCGGCGCTCGCTCGTACTGCTCGGCAATTGCTGGTACGCCGTCGGCCCTGCGATCGTGCTGTCGCGGTTCGCGCACGACGGGCCGACGCTGCATCAGTGGCCCGTCTACGTCGGCGCGTTCGCGGCTCAGGTCGCCTGCGATGCGGTCCCGGCCACGACGCGCGAGTGGTTCGTGTTCGGGCACAGGCCACGTGGGCTCGTGCCGTACCTCGTGTGGGTGTACGGCCTCGACGCGCTGCTCACGCCGGTCGGGCTGGCCGCAGCCGGGGACGGCGGTGCCGGCTTCCTGCTGGTCGTTCCGGTCGCCGCGGTCCTCGCGGTGCTCGCCCGCGATCTCCGCCTGCGGCTCGACCGCTCGCTCACCTTGAAGGACGCCTTCAACGACGCAGCCCAGGTGGCGCGGCTCGACGCGCTGACCGGCGTCGGCAACCGACTCGCCTGGGACGAGGCGTTGCAGCTCCTCCAGCACGACTTGCGCGCCGTCGGCAAGCCGCACTCGATCGTGCTCGTCGACGTCGACGACCTGAAGCTCGCGAACGACGGCCGCGGCCATGCAGTCGGCGACGAGTTGCTGCAGGCGGTCGCCGCGACGCTTCGGGACGCCGTGCGGGAAGGGGATGTCGTCGCACGCATCGGCGGTGACGAGTTCGCGATCCTGATGCGCGACACGGATGCCTCCTCGTGCCTCGAGCGCCTGAGCAGGCTTCGACTCGCGTTCGTCGATCGGAGCCTCGCCGACGGTCATCGAGTCTCCGCGACGCTGGGTTACGGCAGCACGCCGCCGGCTGCCTCGCTCCGCGCTGCACAGGAGCAGGCGGACGCCAGGCTTTACGACGCGAAGGCGGCGAGCAGCCTGCCGTCGGACACCGACACCCCGTATTCGGTGCTCGCGTTCCCGCGTGCAGTCGAGCGTCGCTGAACGATCAGATCTCGATGCTGCTGGGCCACTGCCGGGCTTGGTTCTCGGCGTACTTCGGCGGTGCGCCCGTCGTGCCGCGGATCTCGTCGAGCGCCTTGTTCCAGGCGATGAGGTACTCACCGGCGAACGCAGAGATCGCCGTTCTGTAGGCGAACAGCGCCTGGTTGCACCCCGGCTGCGACTTCGGGAAGTAGGGGTCTGCCTCGACGCCGCCGCTCGGGATCAGCGGCGTGTACGGCTGCGAGTAGACGAACGTGTAATAGAACGTCGTCATCCCGCCGATCGTGCCGGTGTGCGGGACGTACTCGAGTAGCGTGGAGCTCACGTCCTCCTCCGGGTGGGGGATGTCGTCCCTCTGGAGGCAGGGCGGATAGTTCGAGACGAACGACAGCACCGGGTTCACGGCCGGGTTCATGCTGCCTGCGCCGTGGACCGTGACGCGGTAGAGGATGCTCGTCAGGATCCTCGCGAGCTCGTCACGCGTCGTCAGCTGCTCCGGCAGTCCCCGCACGTTCCCGTGATCGGGGTGGCCCGCTGACTTCATCCATTCGTGCAGGTCGTGATCGTTCGCGACCTCGTCGTTCGTCTTGTAGATCTCGTGCACCACCGCGGTCACGTAGTCGCCGGTGATCTCCCAGATGTCGAGCAGGAACCCGACGACCGGATACGCGTCCCACGG
>DASXDB010000121.1:0-1966 GCA_036490895.1 Gaiellaceae bacterium | reverse complement strand
GTCGAGCCCGACTTCGTAGATCTCCTCGATGCCGCTGCGGCCGAGCTTCACGGGCACGCCCATGTAGAGCCCGTCGATCCCGTACTCGCCTTCGAGATACGCGGTGCAGGGGAGCACGCGCTTCTCGTCGAGCAGCACCGAGTCGACCATCTGCGCGCACGCAGCGCCCGGCGCGTACCACGCGGAGGTCCCGAGCAGCTTCACAATCTCGCCCCCGCCGACTGCCGTGCGCTCCACCATCGCCTGGATCCGCTCTGCCGAGACGAGCTTCCGCAGCGGCACGCCGCCGACGGTGGTCGACGAGATGACCGGCACCATCTGGTCGCCGTGGCCGCCGAGCACGAGCGCCTGGACGTCCTTGGTCGACGCGTTCGTCTCCCAGGCGATGAAGGTGCGGTAGCGCGCGGTGTCGAGAATCCCGGCTTGGCCGAAGACGCGCTCCTTCGGAAGGCCCGATGCACTCTTCGCGACGTGGCACATCGCATCGAGCGGGTTCGAGAGGATGATGATGATCGCGTCCGGCGACGAGCCGATCACCTGCTCGGTCACCGACCGCACGATCTTCTCGTTCGTCTGCACGAGGTCGTCGCGGCTCATCCCCGGCTGGCGCGGCAGCCCGGCGGTGATGACGACGACGTCCGAGCCGGCGGTGTCCGCGTAGTCGTTCGTACCGGTCACGGTCGCCTCGAAGCCCAGGATCGGCCCCATCTGGTTGATGTCGAGCGCCTTGCCCTGCGGCAGGCCTTCCTTGATGTCCGTCAGGACGATCTCGGCGTAGTCCCGCTGCGCCAGCACCTCGGCGCACGTCGCGCCCGTCGCGCCGGCACCGACGATCGTCACCTTCGGTCTACTGCTCATGATCTCCGCTCCCGACGGCGGCGAAGCCGCTGTCTCCGCTCTTTGATGAGCTCCGTCAAGCCTACGCTCATGATTTCCGCTCCCCACGGCGGCGAAGCCGCCGTCTCCGCCCTTTGATGAGCTCCGTCGAGCCTACGCTCATGATTTCCGCTCCCGACGGCGGCGAAGCCGCCGTCTCCGCTCTTTGATGACCTCCGTCGAGCCTACGCTCATTTAGGCCCCCAGCTGTTCGATGATCGCATCCGCGTACTCGCTCGTCCCGACCGCGGTCGGGTCGTCGCGCGACGGCTTCATGTCGTATGTGACTCGCTCGCCCGCGGCGATGACCGCCGCAACGGCGCTCTCCAGCCGCTGCGCAGCGTCATCCTCGCCCAGGTGCTCGAGCATGAGCTTCCCGGAGAGGATCATCGCGGTGGGGTTGACCTTGTTCTGGCCCTTGTACTTCGGCGCCGAGCCATGCGTCGCCTCGAAGACGGCCGTGTCAGGCCCGATGTTGCCGCCGGGCGCCACGCCGAGGCCGCCGACGAGGCCGGCCGTCAGGTCGCTGACGATGTCGCCGTACAGGTTCGGCAGCACCAGCACGTCGAACTCTTCCGGTCGCTGCACGAGCCCCATGCAGATCGCGTCGACGAGGTTCTCCCACGGCTCGATCTCCGGATAGTCCTTGGCGACGCCGCGGAACACGTCGAGGAAGAGCCCGTCGGTGAACTTCATGATGTTCGCCTTCGTCACACACGAGACGCGCTTGCGGCCGTGTGCGCGCGCGTAGTCGAACGCGAAGCGGATGATCCGCTCGGATCCCTCGCGGCTGATCGGCTTGACCGACAGGCCCGAGGTCGGGGCGATCTGCTTGGGCTGTAGGCCGTTCAGCACGCCGATCACCTGCTCGGCCGCCGCGGTTCCCGCCTCGTACTCGATGCCGGCGTAGAGGTCCTCGGTGTTCTCGCGCACAATCACGAGGTCGACATCGTCGTAGCGCGAGCGGACGCCCGGGTACGACTTGCACGGGCGCAGGCACGCGTAGAGCCCGAGCTCGTGGCGCAGCGCGACGTTGACGGAGCGGAAGCCGGTGCCGATCGGCGTCGTGATCGGCCCTTTGAGCGCGACC
>DASXDB010000120.1:0-3801 GCA_036490895.1 Gaiellaceae bacterium | reverse complement strand
TCGCCGGGCTGATCATCAGCGAGATGGGATGCGCCGATTTCACACCGCTCGAGGAGTGGGGACACGATGCGATGTGGCTCGACAGCCTCCACCACGAGCTGCACATGGCCCTCACCGGCGAGCAAGAGGGCTACTACGCGCAGCACGGCAGCCCCCAGGGCCTCGTGCGAGAGCTGACGCGGCCGCAGCCCGAGCGTCTCGTCGTCGCAGCGCAGAACCACGATCAGGTCGGGAATCGCGCAGTCGGGGACCGGCTGCCGGACGACGCGCACCGCGTCGCGCTCGCGGTCGTCCTCTTCTCCACGTGCACGCCGCTGCTCTTCATGGGCGAGGAGCACGACGAAGCGGCGCCGTTCCAGTTCTTCACCGATCACCTCGATCCCGCGATCGCCGAGGCGACCCGCGTCGGCCGGAAGCGAGAGTTCGAGGCGTTCGCGGCGTTCGGCCGGAAGGTGCCCGACCCTCAGAGCATCGAGACGTTCGAGCGCTCGCGCATCACGCACCGTGATCTGGATCCGTTCTACGCCGAGCTGATCGCGCTTCGCCGCACGCTGCCGCGCGAGCTCGACGTGCAGCTCGCATGGCCGGTCCTGACGCTCCGCCGTGGCGAGGCGACGCTCGTCGCCGACCTCGGGTCGAAGACGGTGGAGCTGAGGGCGTGAGCCGTGCAATGTGGCCGGGCCGGCCGTTCCCGCTCGGGCCTGAATGGGACGGCGAGGGCACGAACTTCTCGCTCTTCTCGGAGAACGCCGAGCGAGTGGAGCTGTGCCTCTTCGACGAGCACGGAGGTGAAGAGCGGGTCGAGCTGAGCGAGCGGACTGCCTTCAACTGGCATTGCTATCTGCCCGGTGTCGGGCCGGGCACCAGGTACGGCTATCGCGTCCACGGGCCGTACGACCCGCCCTCCGGGAGGCGCTTCAACCCGGCGAAGCTCCTGATCGACCCGTACGCCAAGCAGATCGAGGGCGCGATTCGCTGGGACGCGGCGACCGTGCTGCCGTATGCGCCGTCGTCCGACCCAAACGCCGATCTGACGATCGACGAGACCGACTCTGCGCCGGCGGTGCCGAAGAGCGTCATTCTCGACCCGTCGTTCGACTGGGAAGACGACGCGGTGGTGCGGCCGCGGATCCCGTGGCACGACATGGTCATCTACGAAGTGCACGTCAAGGGCTTCTCGAAGAAGCGCGAGGGCGTGCGCGAGGATCTTCGCGGCACCTACGGCGGCCTCGCGAGCGCGGACTCGATCGCGTATCTGAAGTCGCTGGGCGTGACGGCGGTCGAGCTGCTTCCCGTGCATCACATTGCGGACGAGGGGTTCCTGCACGGTCGCGGCCTGACGAACTACTGGGGCTACTCGACGATCGGGTATCTCGCGCCGCACTCGTCCTACGCGGCGACCCCCGATCCGGTGCGCGAGTTCAAGGGCATGGTCAAGGCGCTCCACCGGGCGGGCATCGAGGTGATCCTCGACGTCGTCTACAACCACACCGCCGAAGGGAATCACCTCGGCCCGATGCTCTCGTTCCGCGGCGTCGACAACCAGAGCTACTACCGGCTGGTGCCCGACAACCCTCGCTTCTACATGGATTACACGGGCACGGGCAACACACTGAACCCGCTGCACCCGACGGTGCTGCGGCTCATCATGGACTCGCTGCGCTACTTCGTCCTCAAGTGCCACGTCGACGGCTTTCGCTTCGATCTCGCGTCGGCGCTCGCGCGCGAGTTCTACGAGGTCGACCGTCTGTCGGCGTTCTTCGACATCATCCATCAGGATCCGGTCCTGTCCCAGGTGAAGCTGATCGCCGAGCCGTGGGACGTCGGCCCGGGCGGCTACCAGGTCGGGAACTTCCCGATCCTCTGGTCCGAGTGGAACGGCATCTACCGCGACACGATGCGCGACTTCTGGCGCGGTGCCGCGCCGCTCCGCGACTTCGCCTCGCGCTTCGGCGGTTCCGCCGACCTGTACGAGAACGACGGCCGGAGGCCGTTCGCATCGATCAACTTCGTCACTGCGCACGACGGGTTCACGCTTCGCGACCTCGTCTCGTTCAACGACAAGCACAACGATGCGAACGGCGAGGGCAACCGCGACGGCACCGACGACAACCGCTCGTGGAACTGCGGCGCCGAAGGACCGACCGACGACCAGGATGTGCTCGCCTTGCGCGCGCGGCAGCAGCGCAACTTCCTGACGACGCTGTTTCTCTCGCAGGGTGTCCCGATGCTTCTCGGGGGCGACGAGTTCGGGCGCACCCAGAACGGCAACAACAACGCCTGGTGCCAGGACAACGACATCTCGTGGTTCGACTGGGCGAACGCGGATCCCGATCTGTTCGCGTTCACGCAGCGGTTGATCGAGTTGCGCCTCTCGCACCCGGTCTTCTGCCGGACGAACTTCCTCGAGGGAACGGGGAAGGTCCTGCCGGATGTGTGGTGGATGCGGCCCGACGGCCGTCGCATGACGCGGCGCGACTGGGACAACACGCAGTCGCGCGCGATCGGCGTGTTCCTGAACGGCGACGAGCTCCGGGCCGAGACGACCCACGGCGACGAGGTGCGCGACGACTCGTTCCTGCTGCTCTTCAACGCCCACTTCGAGGACATCTCGTTCCGGCTGCCGGCACGTCGATTCGGGACGCGCTGGGCCGTGGAGCTCTCGACCGGCTTCTGCCACGCGGAGCGGCTCGTTCCGGGTAGCGACGTCGTGGTGCAGAGCCGGTCGGTCGCGGTCCTCCGACGTGTTTAGGGCGACCTACCGCCTACAGCTCACGCCCGACTTCGGCTTCGCGCAGGCCCGCGAGCTGGTGCCCTATCTTCGCGAGCTCGGGATCTCGCATCTGTATCTCTCCCCGTCGCTCCAGGCCCGCGAGGGCTCGCAGCACGGGTACGACGTCGTCGATCCGCGTCGCGTCTCGGACGCCCTGGGAGGCGAGGACGAGCTTCGGCGGCTCGCCGGAGAAGGGCTCGGCATCGTCCTCGACATCGTCCCGAACCACATGGCCGCAGTCGACGAGAGCCCCTTCTGGCGCGAGCCCGACCTGCGCGAGATGTTCTTCGACGTCGACCTCCACACCGGGTTCCACCGGCGCTTCTTCGACGTGGGCGAGCTCGGCGGTGTCAAGCAAGAGGACTGGGAGGTCTTCTGGGCGACGCATGCGAAGGTGATCGAGCTCGTCCGAGACGGCGTCGTGGACGGTATCCGCGTCGACCACCCTGACGGGCTCGCCGACCCGGGCGAGTACTTCGAGCGGCTCGCGGGAGCCGGCGTCGAGCACGTCTGGGCGGAGAAGATCCTCGAATCCGGCGAAGAGCTGCGGCCGTGGCCGGTCGAGGGCACGACCGGGTACGAGTTCCTCAACGACGTGATGGCGCTCTGCGTCAACCGCGAGGCCGAAGGCGCGTTCACGGAGCTGTACGAAGAGGCGACCGGCGACACCCGACGCTTCGAGGACATCGCTGCGCTGGCGAAGCTCGAGGTCGCGGTGAACATCTTCGAGCCGGAGCTGCGGCGGCTGCACCGGGAGGTGGAGATCGGGAACCTGCCGAGCGCGATCGCGTCCTTCCACGTCTACCGGACGTACATCCGGCCCGCCGCCGGGATCGTGGACGACGCCGACCGGGCCGAGATCGGCCGCGCGAACGTCAGCGAGGAGTTACGCCGGATCCTGTTCCTGCAGGAACGCGGCCACGACGACTTCGTCGTGCGCTTCCAGCAGACGACGGGGCCGGTGATGGCCAAGGGCGTCGAGGACACCGCGTTCTACCGGTACTTCCGGCTCGCCGCGCTGAACGAGG
>DASXDB010000119.1:0-16815 GCA_036490895.1 Gaiellaceae bacterium | reverse complement strand
GATGCGGCTACTACGAAAGGACGGGGTCGGAAGCATGACCGACACGCTGCTGGACCAGGCAAGTGAAGCGAAGCGGACGGCCCTCGGCACGCTGCTGATCGAGCGCGGGTACATCGACCAGGAACAGCTTGACGAGGCCCTGCGCCGCAGCGCTGAGAACGGCGAGCGGCTGGGCGAGGTGATCGTCAAGCTCGGTTGGGCGAGCGAGGACGACCTGGCCAAGGTGCTCGCAGAGCAATGGCATCTCCGGTACTTCGAGCGGTCGGCGATCTCGTTCGACGGCAAGGCGCTTCGGCGCATGTCGTGGGAGGACGCGTCACGGCTCGAGGCGCTGCCGATTCAGGAGAACGAAGAGGGCGCCGTGGTCGTCGCAGTCGCCGAGCCGACCGACGCGCGTCTCCTCGCGCTTCGCGAGCTGCTGGGTGACCGCATCGACTTCGTCGTCGTCGCGAAGGGCGCGATCGAGACCGGCCTGCGGAGCGAGCTTCTCTCGCGTGACGGGCGCGGCATCGAGACCGAGCGCGGCGTGGACGTCGAGGTCACCGACGAGGCGGAGGTCGCGACGACGGACGTAAGCGTCGAGACCGCCGACACCGGGGACCCGGACGGCGGCCAGTTCGCCGCGTACGAGGCGATGGCGACGACGTCGCCCGTCGAGGCCACGGAGACCGTCGAGCCGGCATCGGTCTTCGGCGGAGGAGTGGACGAGGCCGGTGCGAACAACTTCGACGAAGTCGCTCGGACGCTGAGCGACGGCCTGACCTCGCAGCTCGCGTCTCTCCGCGCGATCGTCGTCGAAGCAGAGACCCGGCGCGACGCGGATCGCGTCGAGATCGAACGGCTGCAGGCGGACGTCGCAGAGCGCGACGAGACCATCCGCTCGATGCAACAACAGCTCCGCGAATTCGCGGACTCGCTCGAGCGCAACCCTTCCTTCTAAAGGCAGGCGCTCTTCACGAGAGGGCCGCGGCGCAAAGGCCGCGACCCTCTCGATTCGTTCCTGCCCGTGCTCAGCCCGCGGTGATCGAGCCGAACAGGCCGTGCTGCTCGTTCGACGGGCCGGCGAGGAAGTACAGCGAGTTCGTCGGACCGGCTGCGGAGCCGTTGCCGAACGCGATCCCCCAGAGACCGTCGACTACGATCGGCGAGCCGTTCGCGTGGCGGAGCTGGCCCTTGTAGACCCAGGTCGCGCCGCGCTTCGTGTAGGCGTTGATCCGGCCGTTGCCGAAGTTCCCGACCAGCAGGTCGTTGCTGAACACCGAGAAGTCGGCCGGCGCGAGCGCGAGCCCCCATGGAGCGTTCAGCGGTGCGTTCTTCTTGCCGCTGTTCACGACGCGGGCGACGAGCTGGCCGTCGGTCGTGAACTCGTCGACATACGCCTGCCCCGGGACCGGCACGTCGTCCTTCGCCGCCGCATCCTGCTTCGCGAACGTGACGAAGATGTCGCTGCCGAGCGCCTGGATGCCGAACGGGGCGAAGCCCTTCGGAACCTTCGCGTCCTTGAAGCCGCCCGGCGTCGTGATCAGCTTGAACGACGCGTCGAAGACGTCGACGCGCCCGTTGTGGAAGTCGCTCGCGAACAGGCGGTCGTTCGCGATGGCCAGGCCCTTGTAGATCGCGCCGCCGGCGGAGCGATCGGCGCCGACGAGGGCGGTCGTGGCGTTCACCGCCGGGGACCAGCCGAGCACGGTGCCGCCCTCCGTCGCAAACAGGAAGCGTGCGGCGCCGCTCTTGCCGCCCTGAGTGACGGCGAAGTCGGTGCTCTTGCCGTTGAATACGGTGCCCGTCGGGCCGCCCGCGACGTTCACGGTGAGCGCCACCTTCGAGCCGACGCCGCTGTAGAGCGTCGACGTGTTCGTGCCGTTGTTGGACACCCACCAGGGCGTCGTCGGGCCCGCGGTCAGGCCCCAGCCGTTCACCAGCTTGCCGTCGGTGCCCGGTGCAGGAGTCGCGGCGCCGTCCGAGACGAGCGCCTGCACCGAAAAGATGTCGTCTGTCGCCTTGGCGCCGGCGCTTCCCGCCAGAACGGCGAACGCAGCAACCGACGCGAGCGCGAGCGCGACCGCGATTGAGTTCTTTTTCATGCCAACCCTCTTTCTCTTTCTTTGATGTGTACGGCGGCAGTACGCGCGCGAAGGGTCAGGCGGATTGCGAGCGCATCACATCCGGCACGATCGCGATGCTGCACGTGTGCCAACCGTGTTGATCGTGGATGACGATGCGAAGTACCGCACCGCGCTCACTGCGTTCCTCAACGCGTCGTTCGATCTCGACGTGATCGCCGACACGGGCAGCGGCGAGGAGGCGGTCGCGCTCGCCGGGCACCTGCGCCCCGATGCGGTGGTCGTCGACGTCGCGATGCCCGTCGTGAACGGAGTCGAGGTGGCCGAACGCCTGCGCGCCGTCTTGCCGGAGCTCGCAATCGTGCTCGTCACCGGCAACGTACGCGGCGTCGATCCGGGACGGGTGCAGGCGCTCGGCAAGGCGACGCTGGTCGCGAAGGGCGATCCGCTCCCCGTCGAGAACGCGCTGCGAACCATGTCGCGCCGCCCCTCCTAGCCGCCGCAGCCGAGGCCGCTCCGGCCACGGTCCGTGGTCAGACCAGAACGGAAGAACTGCGACAACCCGTCCACAGGAGCCGGAAACCCGCATAACGAAGCCACGGGCCACCCGCATGGACGGGCCGCTCGGAGCCCGACTGTTGGTCAGACCAGAGCCTGGCGCCGCTAGTGCGGATCGTTCGAGGACGCCGCACTAGGCGTCGAGCGCCATCGGCGCATCCTCGAGGCTCTCGACCGCGGCCGCGGCGTGCTCCGCCATCGCGACGAGCACGTCGAGCTCCTCGTCCGAGGGTCGGCGGCCGCTGCGCGGCTCGCCGACCGAGAAGATCCCGAGCAGCGAGCCGTCGGACCCGTAGAACGGGACGAAGAGCTCGTCCTCCGGATGCCACAGCCACGGGTCGTCGCCCTGCGCGGCGCCGACGACGACACGATTCCCTTCGAGCGCCGTCCAGTCGAACTCGCCGGCGCGGATGTGGTAGGCGCCGCGGCGATGGAAGCGCGCGTCGAGCAGCGGCGCCCACTCTTCCCAACCGTTCACGCTGTTGAGCAGCGCGACGCGAACCTCGTCGCTGCCGTGGACGGTGACAACGTCGAACAGGTCGGTGCCCGGCCGGCGAAGGTTGACGACGACCGTGTTGAGCCCGAGCGAGTCGGACACCGTCCGAGCGATCGCGTCGAGGACGCTCGACAGCGAACCTGCGCGGCGGACGAGTCGCGTGACGTCGAGCAGGCCACGCAGGCTCGCGATGGTCGACAGGCGCGGCTCGACCGGCGTGCTCCTCGCAGATGCGCGGTGCACGTCCGCGTCACTCGACGTGACGACCTCGACGAGCGCTTCCACGACTGTGGGATCGAACTGCGAGCCCGAGTTGCCGCGAAGCTCGCGCACCGCCTCCTCGACCGGGAGAGCCGGACAGTAGGGGCGCTCCGAGAGCATCGCATCGAAGGCGTCGCAGGCGGCGACGACACGCGCAGCGAGGGGGATCTGCTCGCCCGAGAGGCCGTCCGGATACCCGAGGCCGTCCCACCGCTCATGGGTCGAGCGGACGATCGCGCCGACCGGCTCGAGTGTCGGCACCGAGCACAGCAGACGCTCGCCGACGACCGTGTGCGTCCTCATCAAGCGCCACTCGTCCTCGTCGAGCGGCCCGGGCTTGCCGAGGACGAGGTCCGGGATCGCGACCTTGCCGATGTCGTGCAGCTCCGCCGCGAGGACGACGACGTCCACCTCGTTGACCGACATGCCGAGCGCGAGGGCGACGGTGCGGGAGAGCACGGATACAGCCGTCGAATGGTTGTGCAGGTCGGGCCGCTGCTCCTGGACGACCGCGAGCAGGAGATCGCGCATCTGAAGACGCGTCGAGCGCCGGTCGCGGTCCTTCCGCTCGTACATCCGGCGGTCCGCGAGCGCGAGCGCCTCGCTCGCCGTCTCCGCTTCGTGCGGGACCAGCGCGACGCCGTACGAGCAGCCGACCGTACCCGCCTCGTGCGCCTCGCCGAGCGCCCCCTCGAGCTCGGGCAGCAAGCCGTCGAGCTCGTGTGGATCGCCCGCGACGAGCGCGCAGAACTCGTCGCCGCCGAGGCGGTAGGCGGTGCCGCGGTCGCGCACCGCGTGCTCGAGCCGACGGGCGAGCTGCGCGAGCAACCGGTCGCCCTCGAGGTGCCCGAACGTGTCGTTGTAGTGCTTGAAGCCGTTGAGATCGAACAGCACCAGCGCCGCCGGCGCCTCCACCGATGCCACGGCGACCATGCGGTCGAGGTCCTCGATGAGCAGGCGCCGATTGCCGAGCTGCGTGAGGTCGTCCGTCAGCGCCTGCGTGCGGGTCGCTTCCAGACGGCCCTCGAGTGCGACCGCGTGCGCCATCCGCAGCAGGGCGCAGACGAGCGTCGCCGTTGCGAGCGCCGCGGCTGCACCGCCGATCCGGCCGGTGCCGGCGACGAGCATCACGACGGCGACGCCTGCGGATGGAACCGCGAGCACGAGCCGCCGCATGCCGCGCGGCGGGGCCGCAGCCTCGGCGGGCGGCGGCTCCCACGCCGCGGCCGCGAGCATGAGCATCCCGGCCGCCCATGCGACGTCGATCACCTGCCCCGCCGTCCACTGCGTCGTCACGTAGTCGACGTCGCCGATGCCGAAGACGACGAGGCCGCCGCCGAGCAGCAGCCACGTGCGCGCCGGGCGTCCTCCCGTCAGGACGACCGCGCCGCCGAGCAGCGCCAGCAGGATGACGTCGCCGAGCGGATACGCAAGTTTCAGCGCGACGGAGATCGAGCCGCCGGTCGCAGCATCCACCACCGGCCGGAACGCGAACGCGGCGCCGAGCGCCGTCGTCGCGAGCGCGGCCACGAGCCCGTCGAGCCACAGGCCTGCGTCGAGCGCGACGACTCGCCGTCGCACGAGCATCGCTATCGTCGCGTACGCGCCCGGGTACAAGGCGAGCCAGAAGGGGTCTGCAGCCGACGGCGTCCCGACGTGGCCGTTCGAGACCATGAGCGCCGCGTAGACGACGAAGCCGAACGAGTAGAAGAGCATGCCGGCCGCGAGCGGCAGCCAGATGCGGCGCTCGCCCGGGACGAACGTTCGCCGGATGATGAGCGCGGTCGCGCCGAAGGACGCGACGTTCGTCAGGTTCAGCCCTGCGAGGTGCGGCGCGCCCCCAAAGAAGAGCCAGCTCGAGGCATGCACGGCCACGAGCGCGCCGAAGCCGCCAGTCGCAGCCGAGACCCACCCGCCGCGCCGCATCACCTTGGTTTCGGCGTTTCAGGGCATCCGGACCTCCCCCATATCGGTGACTTCCGGCAGGATGCGGCTCGATGTGGGACCCCACTCCCGACCAGGAGGCCGCCGCCGCGCTCGGCGAGACGCTGCGCGGGCTCGGCTATGACGAGGAGGCGATCGAGGACCGGCTCGGCGAGGAAGCCGTCGCGGCGGAGGCCGGCGAGGCGCTCGTGCACGCACTCCGGCTCGACGACGACGAGCTCGGGGACGCGATCCGGCTGCTGCTCCTCGCGCGGCCGGTCGCGCGATCGTCGTTCGCCGCATCGGCGGAGCTCGTCCGGCTCGGGCTCGCCACCGAGGACGGCTCGCTTCTCGTCCCGCGCGCGCGCATCGTCCCGACCGAGAGCGTGTACCTCACGTTCGACACGTTCTCGAACGGGGACGACGACCCGTCCGGCTGGGTCGCGAGCTTCACCCCGACCGCGTACTGGCTCGCGTCGCTGACACCGCGCCGCCGGGTGCACCGCGCCCTCGACATCGGGACAGGGAACGGCGTGCATGCGCTGCTCGCCGCGGCTCACGCGGATGAGGTGATCGCGACGGACGTCAACCCGCGCGCGCTCGCGTTCACCCGGATCAGCGCTGCGCTCAACGGGCTGGACAATGTCGAGACGCGCCTCGGCAGCCTCTTCGAGCCCGTCGCCGCCGAGACATTCGGGCTCATCACCTGCAACGCGCCGTACGTGATCTCGCCGAAGGCTCGCTGGCAGTACCGCGACGCAGGGTTCCCGGGCGACGACTTCTCGCGGCTGGTCGTCACGAGCGCCGCGGCGCACCTCGAGGACGACGGCTTCGCGTCCGTGCTCGTCAGCTGGCTCGCGGCATCGGAGGACGATCCCGACGAGCATGTCCACGAGTGGCTCGAAGGCAACGGGTGCGACGCATGGATCATCGGGCTCGCAGGCTCGGACCCCGTCGACCACGCAGCGGGTTGGAACGATCACCTCAGCTCCGATCCGGACGCGTACACCGCGGAGATCGACGACTGGACGTCCTATTTCGAAGCGCTCGGCGCGGGCTGGATCTCCGAAGGCGGCGTGGTGATGCACAAGCGCGCGGGCGATCGCCACGTCGTGCGCGCGGACGGCGTCGACGAGGACGAGCTCGAATTCGCGAGCGACCAGATCGACCGCGTGTTCACCGCGCTCGCCGCGATCGCGCGCGACGGCGACGCGGTGCTCGATGGACGGCTGCGCCTCGTCGAGGAGACGCGGTTCGACCAAGAGCTCGACCGGGCAGGCACCGTCACGTCGACACTGCTCGTGCTCGATGAAGGGACGTGCACCGACTGGGAGCTCACGGTCGAGGAGGCCGATGTGCTCGTCGCCCTCGACGGCGCGACGACGCTCGACCAGGCAGTCGCACGCGTCGCCCGCCGCGAAGACCTGTCGAAGCGCGAGGCTGCGGAGCTGCGCCGCGACATCCGCGACCTTGCGCGCGACCTGCTGGAGGTCGGCGCGCTGGAGCTCACCTGACGACGTCCGATCTCTTCGACGAGCATCCGGGCGCCGCGTCCTGCGAGACGCAGCTCCGCCAGTTCGGCGGCGTGCGCAGCTTCTCCGGCCCGATCGCGACCGTTCGCTGTAGCGAGGACAACGTGCTGCTGCGGGGGCAGGTTTCGGAGCCCGGCGGCGGCCGTGTGCTCGTCGTCGACGGCGGCGGCTCGTTCGCGTGCGCGCTGCTCGGCGACAACATCGCGGAGATCGCGGCCCGGAACGGCTGGGCCGGAATCGTCGTCAACGGCTGTGTGCGGGACGTCGTCGCGCTCGCCGAGCTGCCGATCGGGATCAAGGCGCTCGGCACGAACCCGCGGCCGAGCGGCAAGGCCGGCGGCGGCGAGACCGGAGTCCCGGTGACGTTCGGCGGCGCGGAGTTCGCACCCGGCTCGATCCTCCACGCCGACGACGACGGCGTGATCGTGCTGTCGCCGTGACGTGACTCGCCGTCCCGCCCGCGATCGCACGTGAACACCGCGACCGGGCTGCGTATGCCGCCTCGCGCTAGGAACGCGAGCCGAGCGTCACCCGCACCGTCTTCGACGAGCCGCTCCGCCTGATCGTCACCGTCAGCGCGTCACCCGGCTTGTCACCCGCGATGATCGCGCGGATCTGCGCCGAGCTCGTGATCTGCGTCGCACCGACGGCGGTGATCACGTCGCCTTCCTTCAGGCCTGCGTCGTCGGCGGCGCTGCCGCTCTTCACGCTCGCGATGCGCACGCCGTTCGCGGTGTCGGCCGGCGTCACTCCCAGGAGCGCGTGCTGCGCCTTGCCGCTCGAGATCAGCTGCGACGCGATCGCCTTGACCGTGTTCGACGGGACCGCGAACCCGACGCCGTCGTTGCCGCCGCCTTCGCTCTGGATCTGCGACGTGATGCCGATCACCTCACCGTGGAGGTTGAGGAGCGGGCCGCCGGAGTTGCCGTGGTTGATCGCGGCGTCGGTCTGGATCGCGCCTTCGATCGGCGTGTCGTCGGGTGACGAGATCTCGCGGCCGACGGCGCTGACGATCCCGCTCGTCACGGTGCCGTCGAGGCCGAACGGATTGCCGATCGCGACCACGCCGTCACCGACGGAGACCTTCGAGCTGTCGGCGAGCGCAAGCGGGTTGAGCTTCGAGGACGGTGCGTTCACGTGCAGCACGGCGATGTCGGTCGCGGAGTCGGAGCCCACGACGGTCGCGGTGTACGTCGAACCGTCGGAGAACTTCACCTTGACGCTGCTCGCACCCGAGATGACGTGCTGGTTCGTGACGATGTCGCCCTTCGTGTCGTAGACGAAGCCGGTCCCTTCGGCAGACTGGCTGCCGCTGTTGCCGAACGGGAACGACTGACCGCCGCCCGAGCTCGTCGCGTCGACTTCCACGACGCTCTTCGTCGCGTCCTTCGCAACCTGGCCGACGCTCAAGTCGGCATTGGCGACGTTCGCGCCGGTGGCGGGGCTCGTGACGGTGGTGGTCTTCACCGAGCCACCGCCGTCGGAAACCGTGGCGATCGCGGCGCCTGCGCCACCGCCGATGACGGCGGCCGCGGCGACCATGGCGACGATCCGGTTACTGGGCATCTCGAAAGTCCTTTCGTTCGCGAGTTCTCCTCCAGGATTCCCCGCGCCGCTATGTCGTCGCTGAGGACGAGCTAAGAAGTTCCTGAGAAGGCAGAGTGCCCGAACATGCTCGCGCCACCGCCCGCCCTCCGCCATGCGGACTTCCGCCGCCTCTGGATCTCGATCGTCTGCTCGGGCCTCGCGATGCAGATGGCCCAGGTCGCAATCGGCTGGCAGGTCTACTCGATCCGCCACAACGCGTTCGACCTCGGGCTGATCGGCCTCGCCGAGTTCGCGCCGGTGCCGCTGCTCGCGCTGCCCGCAGGCCAGCTCGCCGACCGCCTGCCGCGGGTCGGCCTGGTGATCGTGACGAGCCTCGGAGACGCGGTCGTTGCTGTGCTGCTGCTCGTCGTCACGCTCCACGGAGCGCACGACCTCTGGCAGTTCGTCGCGCTCGCCGCGCTGACCGGGACGATCGGCGCGCTGGGGAGCCCGGCGCAGCGGTCACTGACGCCCGAGCTCGTCCCGGAGGACCTGTTGACCGGCGCGCTCGCCCTGCGCTCGATCGGCGGGCAGGTGGCGACGATCGGCGGCCCGGCGCTCGGCGGGTTCCTCTTCGCCGTCCGGCCGGAGGCGGTGTACGTCGCCGCCGGCACGATGCTGCTGCTCTCGGCGGTCGTGCTCCTGCCGGTGACGCGGCCGGCAGCGCTCCCCGCCGGCGAGACGGCAGACCTCCGCACGCTCACCGCAGGCGTGCGCTTCATCCGCGGCACGCCGGTGATCCTCGGCGCGATCACGCTCGACCTGTTCGCGGTGTTGTTCGGCGGAGCCGTCGCGCTGCTGCCGCTCTTCGCGAAGTCGATCCTTCACACAGGCCCGTTCGGGCTCGGCGTGCTGCGCAGCATGGTCGCCGTCGGCGCCCTCGTCGCGGGCTTCAGGCTCGCGCGCAAGCCGCTCGGTGGACGTGCGGGCCGGACGCTGCTGCTCGTCGTCGGGACCTTCGGCGCGAGCATGGTCGTCTTCGGGCTCTCGCGGTGGTTCTGGCTGTCGGCGGCCGCGCTCGCCGTGAGCGGGTTCGCCGACATGTACTCGATGAACATCCGCTCGACGACGGTCGCGCTCGCGACGCCGAACCGGTTGCGCGGCCGCGTGAACGCCGTCGAGAATGTCTTCATCGGCGCGTCGAACGAGCTAGGTGCGTTCGAGTCGGGCGCCGCAGCCGCGCTCCTCGGAGCCACGCCGGCGGTGGTTGCAGGAGGGGTACTGACGATCGTGCTGGCGCTCGTCTGGCCGCGGCTCTTCCCCGACCTCGCCGCGGTCGACCGGCTGTCAGCCGCCGGTCTTCGAGAAGTGCTGCCAGTCGGGCGAGCCGGTCCAGCGGCCGCCCCAGAGCCAGCCGACTGACGCGAACGCGCGCACGAGCACGCCGCCGGCGACGGCCATGCCGCGGCGGTAGCGCGAGCGCTCGACGTACGCGCGGCCGGCGGGCGGCAGCACTCGGCCTCCCTCGAGGTACGGGTTCTCGACCGTGTTCACGTCGATCGCCTCGCCGTACGCGTGCACCGACCATCGCTTCGGCCCCGGCGCGACGGCGTACCGGCAGTTGAACGCGGACGTGTTGTCGGCCGCCATCGACCGGTCGTCGCTCCCGCCGTAGCGCGCGACCGGCTGCATGCGATGGATCGGGAAGCGCGCGGCGTAGAGACGGCGGAACACGAGCTCGACGTCGGGCACGACACGGCGGTTGACCACCAGGCTGCCGGTGTGCGCGCGACCGTCGAAGCCGGCGTAGGTGACCGTCACCGTGCGCAGGTCGGACGGCCCGACCGGACAGCCCGCATGCCAGGAGCGGCCGAGCTCGGCTGCGACGACCGGTGCGACGTGCGCGTGGAAGGGGGGCAGCCCGGGCATGCTTCCCGGCATGATCGCGCACTGCGCGCAGGTGATCCACGTCAAGGCCGCGGCCCCGGCGACGACGTACGCCGTCGTCACGCTCACCTCATGCGGCAATCAGGTTGCCGGCCCGTGGCGTGCGCGCGTCGGACGCAACGGCCTGTCGTCGCATCACCGCGAGGGCGACGGGACGACTCCGCTCGGCACGTACCGCATCGGGCCGATCGTCTACGGGCTCGACCGCGACCCGGGTGTGCGTTTCCGCTACCACCGCCTGACCTGCGGCGACTGGTGGGACGAGGACTCGAGCTCGCCGACCTACAACGAGTTCCAGCACGTCGCCTGCGGCACGCGGCCTGCATTCGGCGGTGCGAGCGAAGCTCTCTGGCGCGCAACCGTCGCCTACCGCCTCTTCGCCGTGCTCGAGTACAACGCCGCGCGCATCCCCGGACGCGGCTCGGCGATGTTCCTCCACGTGGACATCGGCCACGCGACGAACGGGTGCGTGTCGCTTCCGCGGGCGGAGCTCGTCCGCCTGCTGCGGTGGCTCAGGCCGGGTGCGACGATCGCCATTACTGCATAATTCTCAGGCTTCTGTATAGTACGCGGGCATGCTCGCTGCCGCCATCCTCGGCTGCGCCGGCTACGTCGGCCAGGAGACGCTCGACCGGGTGCTCGCACACCCCGGCCTGGAGCCGATCGCCCTCGGCTCGGACACGCTCGCGGGCAGGCCCGCGGCCGCGCTCGATCCGCGCCTGAACGGCTCGCTGCCTGCGTTCACGACGAACGCCGAGGCGGCCGCAGCCGGCGCGGAGGTCCTCTTCCTCGGGCTCGACGGCGACCAGGCCGCCGCCTTCGAACCGCCGTCCGGCGCGGTCGTTGTCGACCTCTCCGGTGCGCACCGCCTCGCCGACCCCGATCTCGCCCTCGCCTGGTACGGCGCGGCTCCCGGCGCATGGAGCTACGGGCTGCCCGAGCTCTACCCGCCGGCGGGCGAACTGATCGCGAATCCCGGCTGTTATGCGACCGCGGCGCTCCTCGCGCTCGGGCCGCTCGCCGGCGAGATCGGCAACGTCGTGGTCGACGCGAAGTCCGGCGTGTCGGGCGCGGGCAAGGCGCTGAAGCAGTCCTCGCACGCCGGGTTCGTGCTCGAGAACCTCTCCCCGTATGCCGTCGGCGCGCACCGCCACGCGCCCGAGATCGCGCAGCAGCTCGGCGTACCCGTGTGCTTCGTGCCACACCTCCTCCCCGTACGCCGCGGCTTGCTCGCGACGTGTTACATCCAGACGGACGCCGACGTGCGCGACCTGCTCCTGGAGGCCTACGAGTCGTCACCGGTCGTGCGCGTTCTCCCCGAGGGAACGACGCCGGAGCTGGCGCGCGTGCAGTCCACCGACGGCGCGGAGATCGGCGTCTTCACGGACGGCGCGACCGGGACGGCGATCGTGATCTGCGCACTCGACAACCTCGGCAAGGGCGCAGCCGGCCAGGCGGTGCAGAACGCGAACATCGCCCTCGGGCTCGACGAGACCGCCGGGCTGCGGCTGCACGGGGTGCTCGTATGAGCGTCACCGCCGCGCAGGGATTCGTCGCCGCAGGCGTGCGCGCAGGCATCCGCCGCGACCGCAAGGACGTGGCGCTGCTGCGCGCCTCGACACCCGCGACCGGCGCGGCGATGTGGACACAGAACCGCGTGCAGGCTGCGCCGGTCGTCGTGTCGAAGGCGAACCTCGAGCTCGCGCAGCCGCAGGCCGTCGTCGTCAACTCGGGCGTCGCGAACGCCGCCACCGGCGCCCGGGGGATCGCCGACGCGATCGCGACGGCGGAGCACGCGGCCCAGGCGCTCGGCCTCGCGCCCGAAGAGGTGCTCGTCCTGTCGACCGGCGTGATCGGCGCGCCGCTGCCGCTCGAGCGCGTGTGCGCGGGGATCGACGACGCCGCTACGGCGCTGTCGACGGGCGGCGGGGCCGACGCGGCCGAGGCGATCCTGACCACCGACACGCACGCGAAGGAGACGGTGTTCCGCGGCTCCGGCTTCGTCGTCGGCGGGATGGCGAAGGGCTCCGGGATGATCCACCCCAACCTCGCGACGATGCTCGCGGTCGTCACGACCGACTACCCGCTCGAGCCCGGTGAGGCGATCGGCTTCCTCCGGCCCGCGGTGGACGCCTCGTTCAACTCGATCACGGTCGACGGCGAATGCTCGACGAACGACGCAGTCGTCCTCCTCGCGTCGGGAGCGGCCGCGGTCGAGCGCACGCCTGCGACGGACGCCGAGCTCGCGCTCGCGATCCGCACCGTCTGCGCCGAGCTCGCGCAGCAGATCGTCGCGGACGGCGAAGGCGCGACGATGCTGGCGGAGATCGCGGTGAGCGGTGCGGCGAGCGCGCCCGAAGCGCGCGCGATCGCGCAGCGGATCGCAACCTCACCGCTCGTGAAGACGGCGCTCTTCGGCCGCGATGCGAACTGGGGACGCGTGCTTGCCGCTGCGGGCTCGGCGCCGTTCAACGGCGGGTATGCACAGCTGGACCCCGCGCGCGTCTCGCTCTCGTACAACGGCACGCCCGTGCTCGTCGGCGGCGCGCCGCAGGACGCCGAGCCGCCGGTCGACGGCGGCGTCTGCACGATCGAGCTCGATCTCGGCCTCGGCGACGGCACCGCCGGGTACCTGACCAGCGACCTCTCGTACGACTACGTGCGCATCAACGCGGAGTACAGATCATGAGCGTAGGCTCGACGGAGCCCAGCAAAGAGCGGAGGCGCCGACATGTGAGGCGCCGGAGCGGAGCATGAGCAGGTTGGTGGTCAAGGTCGGCGGCGCGGTGGCCACGGAGTCGGCCGTGCGGATCCTCGGCCTCCGCGAGGAGGGGCACCAGGTCGTCGTCGTGCACGGCGCCGGCCCGCAGATCACGCACGAGATGCAGCGGCGTGGAATCCCCGTGCAGTTCGTGCACGGACGGCGGCGCACCTCGCGGCTCGCGCTCGAGGTGGTGCGCGAGTCGCTGATCGCGGTGAACACCGAGCTGTGCGAGGCGCTCGGCGACGTCGCCGTCGCCGTCATCGGCGACGCGGCGGGGGTCCTGGCGGTCCCGGTGCCGCCGCTCGGCTGGGTGGGCGACCCGCTGCCGTGCCGGCCGAAGCCGATCCTCGCCGCGCTGGCCGCGGCCAAGGTCCCGGTCGTCGCCCCACTCGCGGTCGGCCCGCTCAACGTCAACGCCGACGACGCGTCGGCCGCGCTCGCGCTCGGCCTCGGCGCCGACCAGCTCGTGTTCCTCACCGACGTCCCGGGCCTCTATGTCGACGACGAGGTCGTCGGCTCGATCCGCGCCGGCGAGGCGAACCGGCTGCTCGATGCCGGCGCGTTCGACGGCGGCATCATCCCGAAGCTCCGCGCCGCCGCCCTCGCCGCGACGAGCGGCATCCCGGCGCACATCGGCGCCACGGCGGTGATCGCATGATCGCGCAGACGGCGGTGCTGCCCACGTATGCGCGCCTTGACGTCACGTTCGTCGACGGCGACGGCTCGTGGCTCGTCGACGACCGGGGCAACCGTTACCTCGACCTCTTCGCGGGCATCGCCGTCGTCGGGCTCGGCCATCGCCATCCGGCGCCGACGGCCGCCGCGCACGCACAGCTCGATCGGCTCTGGCACGTGTCGAACCTCTACTGGACGACGCCGATGCAGGAGCTCGCCGCAAAGCTGTCCGACCGCTACGGCGGCGCGAACGCGTTCTTCTGCAACTCCGGCGCGGAGGCCGTCGAGGCGGCGCTCAAGTGGGCGCGCAAGGCGACCGGCCGCACGCAGATCGTTTCGCTCGACGGGTCGTTCCACGGCCGCACACTCGGCGCGCTCTCGGTGACGGGGCAGCCGGCCAAGCGCGCGGCGTTCGAGCCGCTCGTGCCCGGCGCGAGGTTCGGCCTCGAGCACGTCGGCCCGCAGACCGCCGCCATCCTGCTCGAGCCGGTGCAGGGGGAAGGCGGCGTCCATCCGCTCTCGCCCGAGTTCCTCGCCGAGGCTCGCGCGCTCGCCGACGAGCACGGCGCGCTGCTCGTCTTCGACGAGGTGCAGACCGGAGTCGGCCGCTCCGGCAGCTTCTTCGCCTGGCAGGAGCTCGGCGTGCCGCCGGACGCCGTCACGCTCGCGAAGGGCCTTGCGAACGGCCTGCCGATCGGCGCGCTGCTCGTCGCAGACGACGCGCCGACCGGCTTCGAGCCCGGCGACCACGCCTCGACGTTCGGTGGCAACCCGGTCGCCTGCGCGGCAGCGTGCGCGGTCGTCGACACCGTCGACGACGCGCTGCTCGCCCACGTCCACGAGATTTCCGACTACCTGCGCGACGGGCTCGCCGAGCTGGGCGAGGTGCGGGGGCTCGGGCTCCTGCTCGCGGTCGAGCTCGACCGCCCCGCCGCGCCGATCGTCGCCGCGGCACTCGCGAACGGCCTCGTGGTCGGCAGCGCCGGGGACCGCGTCCTTCGGCTCACGCCGCCGCTGACGCTGTCACTCGAAGAGGCGGCACTCGGCCTCGACCTCCTGAGAGGAGCACTCGCATGACCGTAGGCTCGACGGAGCTCGGCAAAGAGCGGAGGCGCCGACATGCGCGGCGCGGGAGCGGGAAATGACGACGAAGTTCGAGCGGCAGGGCGAGATCCTGCGCCTCGTCCAGCAGCACCCCCTGTCGACACAGGCCGAGGTCGCCGAGGCGCTACGCGGCCACGGGATCGACGCCGTCCAGGCGACCGTGTCGCGCGACATCGCGCAACTCGGGCTCGTCAAGGTTCGGAACGAGGAAGGACGGCTCGTGTATGCGCTGCCGGGCGCAGCCGACCTGCGCCGGCTCGACGAGCTGACCGGCGCGCTGCGGCACTACCTCGGGAAGACAACCGCCTCGGGCTCGATGCTGGTCGTGCAGACGCCGCGTGGATTCGCGGTCGCGCTCGCCGACGCGATCGACGCGGCCGGGCTCCCCGAGGTTGCGGGGACGGTCGCCGGGGACAACACCGTCTTCGTCGCGTGCGTCGACGGCGTCACGCCGGTCGAGCTGGACGCCGAGCTGCGGAGCCGGATGTGAGCGTTCTCGCAAGGCGCGAGGTCATCCTCGGGTCGCTCCCAGTCGGCGAACGGATCGGGATCGCATTCTCGGGCGGTCTCGACACGAGCTGCGCGATCGCGTGGATGCGCGAGCACGGCGCGATCCCCTACGCGTTCACGGCCGATCTCGGCCAGCCGGACGAGCCAGACGTCGACGCGATCCCGGATCAGGCGAAGCTGTACGGCGCCGAGGACGCGGTGCTCGTCGACTGCAAGGACGCACTCGCGCGCGCGGGCCTCGAGGCACTGCAATGCGGCGCGTTCCACATCCACACGGCGGGCAGGCGGTACTTCAACACGACGCCGCTCGGGCGCGCGATCACCGGGACGATGCTCGTGCGCGCGATGGCCGCGCACGACGTCGAGATCTGGGGCGACGGCTCGACGTACAAAGGCAACGACATCGAGCGTTTCTACCGCTACGGCCTGCTCGTCAACGAGCACCTGCGCATCTACAAGCCGTGGCTCGACAGCGCGTTCGTCGACGAGCTCGGCGGGCGGACGGAGATGAGCGAGTGGCTGCTCGAGCGCGACCTGCCGGTGAAGCAGTCGGTGGATAAGGCGTACTCGACGGACGCGAACATGCTCGGCGCGACGCACGAGGCGAAGGACCTCGAGCTGCTCGAGACGTCGATGAAGATCGTCGAGCCGATCATGGGTGTCGCGCACTGGGACCCCGACGTCGCGATCGAGCCCGAGACGGTGACGATCGGGTTCGAGAACGGCCTGCCGGTCGGGGATCCCGTCGAGGTGGTCCGCTGGGCGAACGAGGTCGGCGGCCGCCACGGGCTCGGCATGTCCGACCAGATCGAGAACCGCGTGATCGAAGCGAAGAGCCGAGGCATCTACGAGGCGCCGGGCATGGCGCTGCTCCACATCGCGTACGAGAGGCTCCTCAGCGCGATCCACAACGAGGCGACGCTGGAGCGGTACGCCGACGAGGGCCGGAGGCTCGGACGGTTCCTCTACGAGGGCCGCTGGTTCGACGTGCAGGCACTGATGCTGCGCGACGCACTGCGGCGCTGGGTCGCGGCGCCGGTCAACGGCGAGGTCGAGATCGAGCTGCGCCGCGGCGACGACTACACGATCGTCTCGACCCGCGGCGAGGGCTTCTCGTACGACTCGGAGCGGCTCTCGATGGAGCGAAGCGCGACCGCGTTCACGGCGTCGGACCGGATCGGGCAGTTGAACGTGAAGTGGAACGACGTCGCCGACGCACGCGCGATGCTCGAGAAGCTCGGGTGGGAGCTGTGACCGTCTGGTCCGGGCGCGTCGGCGGCCGGCTCGCACCCGAAGTGTGGGAGTTCCTGCGTGGTGACGACGCAGAGCTGTTGCCGTACGACCTCCAGGCGACGCTGCTGCACGCCGAGCGCCTGCACGCGGCGGGGATTCTCGACGAGGCCGAGCTCGCAGAGGTGACCGAGCGGCTCGCCGCGATCGAGGAGATCGCTGCGA
>DASXDB010000118.1:0-22663 GCA_036490895.1 Gaiellaceae bacterium | reverse complement strand
CGATCGACTCTGGGCGACCGTCCACGAGGGCGACCCGGCGCTCAGTCTCGGCGAGGACGAGGTGGCGATCGCGGCCTGGCTGCGCAAGGGGATCCCGCCGGAGCGCATCGTGCGGCTCGGCAAGGACAACTTCTGGCAGTCGGGCGAGACCGGGCCGTGCGGGCAGTGCTCCGAGATCTTCTACGACCGCGGCGAGAAGTACGACTGCGGCGACCCGGGGTGCGGGCCGGGCCACTGCGACCGGATCATGGAGATCTACAACCTCGTCTTCATGGCGCACGACCTGCAGCCGGGCAACGTGCTGGTCGACCTGCCGACGCCGAACGTCGACACGGGCAACGGCCTCGAGCGTACGGCGTGCGTCCTGCAGGACGTCAGCTCGGTGTTCGACACCGACGGCTTCCGCGAGATCATGGACTGGATCGAGGCCGAGTCGGGCGTCGCGTACCGCGCGAGCGAGATGTCCCTGCGCGCGCACCGCGTGCTCGCAGATCACGGCCGCGCTGCGAGCTTTCTGATCGCCGAGGGGATCGAGCCGTCGAACGAAGGGCGTGGGTACATCTGCCGCCGCCTGCTGCGGCGCGCGATCCACCAGGCGAACCGCATCGGCCTGCACGACTCGCACCGTCTCTCACGCGTCGTCGTCGGGCAGATGGGAGAGGCGTATCCGCTGCTCGCGGAGCACGCGGACGAAATCGAGCGGGTCTGGCACGGGGAAGAGGAGCGGTTCTCGGAGACGCTCGCGCGCGGGCAGCGCGTCTTCGACGACCTGTCCGGGCGGCCCGCGATCGACGCGGAGGACGCGTTCACGCTCGCTGCGACCTACGGGTTCCCGATCGAGCTCACCCAGGAGCTCGCGGAGGAGCGCGGCCAGCCTGTCGACATCGACGGGTTCCGTGCCCTGATGGAGGAGCATCGCGTCGTCTCCCGCGCCGGCGGCGACAAGAGCGACCTGCAGCGTGCCGCCGAGTTCGCGCAAGGCGCCGGATTCGAGTCGGAGTTCGTCGGCTACTCGAAGCTCGACGTACTGACACAGGCGGGTGCCGTCGACGACCTCGGGGACGGGACGTTCCTCTGCAAGCTGCGCGAGTCGCCGTTCTACGCCGAGAGCGGTGGCCAGATCACCGACAGCGGCGAGCTCGTGCACGAGGAGAGCGGCGCGGTCGCGGTGCTGCGTTCGGCGTACAAGATCGGCGACGATCAGGCGCTGCTCTTCGAAGGGTCCGGCTTCGCGACCGGTGACCGGGTCCGCGCGGTCGTGACGTGGTCGCAGCGTTTCCCGACCATGACGAACCACACCGCGACCCACCTCTTACACCAGGCGCTCCGGGACGTGCTCGGCGACCACGTGAAGCAGGCCGGCTCGGCCGTTCGGCCCGACAAGCTGCGCTTCGACTTCACGCATCCGTCCGGCCTGTCGGCGGAGGAGCGCGACCGCGTCGAGCGGATCGTGAACGAGAAGGTGTTCGAGGCGATCCCGGTGCGCACGTACGTGACGCCGATCGCAGAGGCGCGCAAGCTCGGCGCGATGATGCTCTTCGGCGAGAAGTACGGCGCCGAGGTGCGCGTCGTCGAGATCGGCGACTACTCGCGCGAGCTCTGCGGTGGCACGCACGTTCGGTCGACCGCCGAGATCGGCCCGTTCGTGATCCTCAGCGAGAAGGCGGTCGGGTCGGGCGCTCGCCGCATCGAGGCGGTCACGGCAGGCGAGGCGTGGAGCGTCCTCGAGGGGCGGAGCCGCGAGCTGAGCGCGATTCAAGCCGAGATCGAGCAGCTTCGGCGCGACGCGAGGAAGCCGAAGGCGGAGGCGAAGGGGCCGGACATCGTCTGGCAGGACCGGCAAGGCGGCGTGTTCGTGGCCGAGGTGAAGGGGGCGCGCGGCAGCGCACTACGCGACTTCTCCGATCAGGTGCGCCGGCGCGAGGACGCGTCGGCGGTCGTGCTCGCATCCACCGACGACGGCAAGGTCGCTCTCGTCGTGAACCTCGACAACGCGTTCGCCGAGATCGATGCCGTCAAGATCGTGCGCGAGCTCGGTCCGATCATCGGCGGCGGTGGCGGCGGCCGGGCGACGCTCGCCGAGGCCGGCGGCAAGAACGTCGACGCCGTCCGCGACGCGCTCGAGGCAGGCCGCGACCGGCTCGCCGCTGCGATCTCTTGAAGGTGCTGGCGTTGGACTTCGGCTCCGCGCGGACCGGTGTGGCGGTGTCCGATCCGACCGGCACCCTTGCGCGGCCGATGGCGACCGTCCAGCGCGCGACCACCGACGCCGGGTTCGCGGAGCTTCTCGCGCTGATCGCGGCCGAGGAGCCCGAAGTGGTGGTCGTCGGGATGCCGCTGACGCTTCGCGGCGAGCACGGTGAGCAGGCACGTGCGACGGAAGCGTTCGTCGAACGGCTGCGCGCCGCGGTCGCCGTACGCATCGAGACGTTCGACGAGCGGTTCACCTCCGTGCTGGCGGAAGGCGACGACGCCCGCGCCGCGGCGCATCTTCTCTCGGGGTACCTGGAGCGATGGCAGCGCGGCCGCGCGTGACGCCCGAGCAGATCCGGCGCCGACGGGTGACGGCGGTGATCGTCGTGGTCGTCGCGGCGGCTGCCGCGGTGGTCGCCGTCGCCGTGGCGCTCCCGCACACGCACACGGCGGCGCCGCCCACCACCACCGCGCTCCCGCCGCCGCCCAAGCCGTTCCGGATCGTCTTCCCGGAGGGCTTCACGAGGAGCACCATGGCGGACCGGGTCGCTGCCGTCGCCAAGATCGCGGAGCACAAGCGCGGCAAGCCGGTCGTCCTTGCCCGCGCGCCGTATCTCCGCGCCACGACGTCGCTCGTCGTCCCGTGCTTCACACCGCACACGCAGAGGAAGGTCGAGGGATTCCTCTTCCCGGCGACGTACGACTTTCTCGCAAAGACGACGTCGAAGCAGCTCGTCGCGCAGCAGGTGAAGGCCTTCTGCGTCAACTGGAAGACGGTGAACATGTCGTACGCGCGCTCGAAGAACCTCACGCCGTACGACGTCCTGACGATCGCGTCGCTGATCCAGGGCGAGGCGGTGGTCGAGAGCGAGCGCGCGACGATCGCGGCCGTCATCTACAACCGCCTCCATCTCCGCATGCCGCTCGGTATCGACGCCGCCCTTCGCTACGCGCTGAACATTCCGGGGACGGAGTCGATCCACGAGTCGCAGCTCCAGAACCCGACGCCCTACAACCTGCGGCTGCACACGGGGCTGCCGCCGACGCCGATCAACAACCCCGGTCTGGCGTCGATTCGCGCCGCCGCGCACCCTGCGAAGGTCGACTACCTCTACTTCGTCGCCAAGCCCGACAAGCGCCATCACTTCTTCACCGCGAGCGCGACGGCGTTCCAGCACTATCTGTGCGCGCACGGCTACGGCTGCTGATGATGCGGATCGCGTTGCTCGGGAGGCCGGTCGCGGAATCGCTGTCGCCCCGCATGCAGAACGCGGCCTTCGCCGCACGCGGCCTCGACTGGCGCTACGACGCCTTCGACGTCGGCGACGTGGTCGAGGCCGTCGCGGCTCTTCGCACCCTTGGCTTCGCCGGCGCCAACGTCACGATCCCGTACAAGGAGCAGGTCGTCGCCGCCTGCGACGAAGCGGACGGAGACGCGGTCAACACGCTCGTCTTCCGCGACGGACGCGTGCTCGGCTTCAACACCGACAAGGAGATCCTCGCCGGCATCGAGGCGGCGCGCGCGTGCGTGATCGGCAGCGGCGGCGCGGCGAAGGCGCTCGCGCCGAGCCTTCCCGCTGGCACGCGGGTGTTCACCCGGAGCGGCGAGTGGCCGCCGGATGCGGCCGGCTGCGACCTGATCGTGAACGCCACCCCGGTTCGCGATGAGCTGCTGGTGCAGCCTTCGGCCGGACAGACGGTCGTCGACCTCGCCTACGGCTCGACGGAGACTGCGCTCGTCCGGGCAGCCCGTGCGGCGGGCTGTGTGGTCGTCGACGGACGTGAGGCGCTGGTGCGGCAGGGCGCTGCGAGCTTCCGGCTGTGGACCGGCTTCGAGCCGCCCATCGAGACGATGCGGTCCGCGGTCAGGACCTAGCCCACAACGCGGCCCCGGCGACGAGCGCAGCTCCGAGTGCCGTGACGATGAGCGCCGTCTCGACCCAGGTCCGGCGGTGCCGGCCGACCGCCGCGATCGGCGCCGCATGCGGCGGGCTCGCCGTCCGGTACGCGTACGTGGTGGAGTTGGAGCCGGCGGGATCGGGGTTTCCGAGGAACTCCTCGTACTGATTCGCGCGGGCAAGTGTCAGCGTCGCCCGGATCGCCTCTTGGAGGAGCGCGCGACCGCTCGCCGGCGCGACGGCGTCGACACGCTCGACCGGCTCGACGCGGAGATCGATGCGCCCGGTGCCGTGGAGCCTCGTCCGCCCGGTCAGCATCAGGTCGATGCGCTGGTTGCCGATCGTGCCGGTGACGTGGAGCGGGGCGACGACGGTCACGCGATCGTTGACCGGCGGCGACGACAGCGGAACACTTGTCTGCAACGGCGCTTGCCCGTGTGCCACCTCGCCGCGGAGCCGCGTCAGGTAGGCGACGAGTGGCGCACGCGGCGCATCGGCGGCGAACGAGGGAACCGTGACGCTGGTCGTGTTCTCGAGCGAGATCGTGCTGCCGCTGACGCGAATCCGGATCGGCAGTGCCGACCCGACCTGGGCGGGCGCCAGCGTCGCGCGGGCGACGAGCCGGCGCTCGCCGGGGTTGAAGCCGGCCCAGACGATCGAGCCGCTTCGCATGCCCGGCAGCGACGCAGCATCGGCGGGCGCTCTCACCGTCAGCACGGGCGCACCGATCGTGAAGAAGTAGTCACCGACGCCGCGCACGTCGAGGCGTTGCGTCGCGGTCACGGCGAACGGCGTGCCCGCCCGGTCGATCGCGATCGCAACGTTCGTCGACGCCGAGATTGAATGCGTGATGTTCTCGGCGGAGGTGTGCGCGCCGCCCGCGAGCGGCGGTTGCGCCGAGAGCGGCGCGATCGGCGACGGGAGGGCGATGCGCGCCCCAGCGTGCGCCGACGCCGTGCACGCCAGGGCAGCGAGGATCCCGGCGAGAGCGCCCCTCACTGCGTCTGCGGGATCGTCGGGAGCGTGGCGGAGAGCGGGTCGTCCTTCACGGGTGCGTACGTCATATCGTGGAAGCGTGCGAAATACACGTCGTCGTCCACGACCCCTTCGTGGCTGGACTGGTTGAACGACCGCTCGTCCCCGTTCGCGCCCTCGACCGTCACCTGCTCGAGCGCCTTCGTCACCTTCGCCGGATCGGTCGACCCTGCCTTCGTGAGCGCTGCGGCGAGGAGGTTCACGAAGTCGTATGCGTACATCGGCGTCTCGGGCGGCTCGGTGACGGCTGCCCCGCTCGGCGTGCGCACGCCGACGCGATCGACGCCGTACGCCGCGACGTAGCGCTGCGTGAAGCCGGTGAACGGCTGTGCGCCGACCTCGGCCGTGAGGCGGCCCGCGGCGAACGTGAGGCCGTCCACCCAGGACGGATGATCGGCGAGCTGCTGACGGACGAACGGGTCTGCGCCGGTCGGGGGCGTGTAGAACGGCACGGCCCAGCCGGCCGAGCGCGCAGCGGTGATCGCGGCTGCGATCGTGGCGGGCCGGCCCCACACGAGCAGCGCCGTCGCATGCGCGCGCCGCGCGCGCAGGATCTGCGGCGACAGGTCGAGCGCGTCGGCGGGCAACGTCTCGTCGATCGCGACCGAGCCGGGGTCGTGGGCGAACGCGTCCTTCAGCTCCGAGGCGCCGGCCGCGCCGTAGTCCGAGTCGTCGTGCAGGAGCGCGACCTTCAGGTGCTTCGGGATCAGGTACTCGGCGAGGCGGAACGCAATGCCGTGGTCGGTCGGCGCGATGCGGAAGACGTTCGGCCGGGTCTGCGTGTTCACGAGCGACTGCCCGCCCGCGAACACGATGCCGATCGGCACGCCGCGGCGAGCGGCGACGCGCCACGAGGCATCGACTCCGGTCCCTTCGTCGACGATCGCGATCGCGCCCTCGGAGACGGCGCGCCGGACGTTCGCGACAGCTCGGGCGGGGGACAGGCCGGTGTCCATCGTGCGCACCGTCAGGGAGTAGTGCTCGCCGCCGATGCGGATGCCGACCGTGTTGACCTGCCCGGCGGCGAGCTTGGCTCCGTTCGCGATTGCCTGGCCGAGGTACGGCGTGCTCGAGAACGGAGCATTGACGACGACCAGCAGCTTCCTGGTCGCGGTCGCGTCGTGCGTGCCGCCACAGGCGCCGAGCAACGGCACGACGAGCGCGAGCAGGCCGAGGCGGCGCACTACCGGGGAGTCTCCACGATGCGGCCGCTGTCGACGGAGACGACGCGATCGGCGATTCGCTCGACCACGCCGAGGTTGTGCTCGACCACGAGGACCGCGCGGCCCTCGTCTCGCAGCTCGCCGAGGGTGGCCACGATTCGCGCGGCATCGGCGGGCGCTGCGCCCGCAGACGGCTCGTCGACGAGCAGCGTCGATGCTCCGGTCGCCGCAGCGGTGAGCACCATCAGGAGCCGCTGCTCGCCGACGGGCAGCTCGGAGGCGGGCGTGTCCGGCGGGATGCCGGCTCGCTCGAGGCCGGCGCGCGCCGAGGCGGCGAGCTCGGCTTCCTCCGTTCGCGCCTTTGGCGTGGACAGCAACGATCGGACGAGCCCTCCGTAACGCCGGCGGGGTCCCGAGGCGGCAAGGAGATGCTCGAGCGCCGTCAGCGTCGGGAACACCGCCGTCGCCTGGAGCGTCCGTGCGACGCCGTCGTGCTCGACGGAGCCTGCGTCGGGCTGCACCGAGCCGGCGAGCAGGCGGAGCACGGTCGTCTTGCCCGAGCCGTTCGGCCCGACGAGAGCGGTCACCGTGCCGGGACCGAGCGTCAACGACACGCCGTCGGCCGCCGCGACGTCGCCGTACCGCTTCACGAGGTCGGTCGCGGTCAGGCCGCGACGGCGCGGCTCGCCGGTGCGCGGATTGCCGCCGATCGGGTAGCGCCGGCGCACCGGGCGGATGAGCCCGTCCCAGCCCAGCGAGACGACGCCGAGCAGCATGATCGCCGCGAGCAGCGCGTGTGACCGCGCGTGCGCGACGCCCTCGACCGCGCCGATCGCATCGGCGGCGATGGAGAGGACCCCGAGCACGATCACGCCCGCGGTCGCGCCGAGCGGTGCGACCGCGCCGCCGACGAGGACGACGACGAACAGCTTGAACGAGAGGTACGGCCCGTATTGCGACGGGTCGCCGATCCCGGCGAGCTCGACGCCGAGCGCGCCCGCGAGCCCGGCGGCGGCGCCCGAGACCGAAAAGGCGGTGATGCGCAGCCGGTGGATCGGGATTCCGCACGCCGCCGCAGCGGCTTCGCGATCACGGGCGGCGGCGAGACCGAGCCCGAGCGGCGAACGTGCGAGCGCGGCGAAGCCGACTCCGGCCAGCGCGGTCAAGGCGAGCGCGAGCTCGAAGTGCCCGGCGGGTGCGGGACCGGCCGTGACGACCAGTCCTTCGGTGCCGCCGAAGAACCAGTTGAGCGACGCGAGGGCGGTGGCGACGAGCCAGGCCACGATCCAGGTCGCGGCTGCGAGCCCCGCGCGCGGCAGGCGCACGAAGAGCACGCCGACGAGCGCGGCCGAGGCCGCGCCGGCGGCTGCGCCGAGGGGTGCTGCGACGAGGGTCGGCGCCCCGACCTGGACCAGTCGCGCACAGACGACCGCGCCGGCGGCGACGAACGCACCCTGCGCCAGCGACGGCAGCCCGGCGACGCCGACCGCGAACGCGAGCCCGGTCGCCGCCACCGCCAGGTAGAGGCCCGCCGCGAGATCGGCGAGGCGTGCATCGCCGAACACGAGTGGAGCGAACGCCGCGACGGCGAACGCCGCCGTCCCCAGAGAGGTCCTGACCTGCCACGCTCGCCGCGTGTCGCGCATTGCGTCGGCGAACGTCGCGAGCGCGGTCATTCGACGACCTCGCCTGCGCTCCGAGCGCGCCACGCGAGCAGCGCGAGGCCGAGGACGAACGGCACCACGTCGCGGTAGGCGGGCCCGAGCTCCGCGCTGCCGATGTGCGCCGAGCTGACGGTCGTCTGGACGAGGCCGATCGCCACGCCGGCGACGAGCGCGCGCCGCGGCTCGAACCACACGATCGCCGCCGCGAGCAGACCGTAGAGCCCGTACCGCGCAGCCGCATCGACGTCGAACGCCGCCGACGGCGCAGCCAGGATCGCCGCGAGGCCCGCCCAGGCGCCGGCCAGGGCGAACGCGATCCCGACCAGTCGCGTCACGGGCAGCCCGACCACGCGGGCGGCGTCGAAGTCCTGGGCGATCGCCTCGAGCGCGCGGCCGAAGCGCGTGTGCGTCAGCAGCCAGGCGCCGGCGGCGGCGAGCACGAGTGCGACTCCGGCGACGAACAGCGAGCGCTGCTGGATCGTCGCCCCGCCGATCCGCCAGACCCCGAACGGCAGGGGATCGGGGAAGACGTACGCCGGACGGTCGAAGAAGACGACGAGCAGCGTCCGGACCGCGAATGCGACCGCGAGTGACGCCGCGACCCAGCCGATCGTCGACCCTCGAGCGCGATAGGGCTCGATTGCGAGGAAGTACGAGCCGGCGCTCGCAGCGGCGGTGACGAGGAGACCGATCGCGAGCGCAAGCAGGAACCGGACGCCGCCGACGCTCGTCTGCGAGACCGGGCCGGAGCCTGCGGCGACGAGCAGGGTCACGAACACGCCGAGCGCGATCAGCTCCCCGAATGCGAAGTGCACGACCCCTGTCAGCCGGAACACCACCGAGTGACCGACGCCCACGAGGCCGTAGACGGCCCCGGCCGCGAACCCGCTCGCAAGGATCTGCAAGGCCAGCGCCATCACGGCGCACTCTAGGGTTACGCGCATGACGCTCCGCCTCTCCTCCGCGGGCGAGTCCCACGGGCCTGCGCTCGTGGCGATCCTCGCCGGACTGCCCGCCGGGCTGACGCTCGACCGCGCGGCGATCGACGGCGACCTGGCGCGTCGGCAGGCGGGCTACGGCCGCTCGCCGCGGCAGCAGATCGAGCAGGACACGGTCGACGTGCTCGCAGGCCTGCGGCACGGACGCACGCTCGGGACCCCGCTGGCGCTCGTCGTCTGGAACCGCGATCACAAGAACTGGACGTGGGGAATGTCGCCGTGGCCGCCGCAGGGTGAGCCGGCCGGCAAGGGGACGAAGCCGGTCACCCTGCCGCGGCCCGGGCACGCCGATCTCGCCGGGGTGCAGAAGTTCGGCCACGACGACGTGCGCAACGCGCTCGAACGCGCATCGGCGCGGCACACCGCGGTGCACGTCGCCGCCGGCGCGGTGGCGAAGGCGTTGCTCGCCGAGATCGCGATCGCTGTGCACGGAGTGACCGTGGACGAGGACGCGTTGCGTGCGCACATCGACGAGGCGCGGAGCGAACGAGACACGGTCGGCGGGATCGTCGAGGTGCGCGCGACCGGCGTGCCACCCGGGCTCGGCTCGTACGCGACGAAGGAGGACCGGCTGGATGCGCGTCTGGCCGCCGCGGTCATGGGCATCCAGGCCGTCAAGGGCGTCGAGATCGGGGACGGATTCGCGCTCGCGTCGCTGCGCGGGTCGGAGGCGCACGACGAGATCGACACGTCACGTCGCCGAAAGTCGAATCGCGCGGGCGGCATCGAAGCCGGCGTGTCGAACGGCGAGGAGATCGTCGTCCGTGCGGCCATGAAGCCGCTGCCGACGCTGATGAAGCCGCTTGCGTCGGTCGACCTCGCGACCGGCGACGAGGCGACCGCTCTCGTTGAGCGTTCCGACGTCGCAGCCGTGGAGGCGCTCGCGGTCGTCGCGGAAGCCGCGGTCGCGTGGGAGCTCGCGGTCGCTGCGAAGGAGAAGTTCGGCGGGGACGCCGTCGGCGACTTCGTCGCCGCCCATCGTGCGTACTGCGGGCGCCTGTAATGGCGTTGAACGCGCTCGACCGCCACCTGGCGCTCGTCGGGTTCATGGGCGCGGGGAAGACGACGATGGCAGGTTTGTTGGAGCCGCGGCTCGGTCGGCCGGTCGTCGATATCGACCGGGAGATCGAGGCACGCTACCGCGACACGATCCCGCACATCTTCGCGAAGCAGGGCGAGCCGCGCTTCCGCCAAGTCGAGGCGTCCGCCGTCGGCGCCGCGGTCGAGCACCGGCGCCCGACGATCATCGACCTGGGCGGCGGGGCGGTCACGTTCCCCGGCACGCGCGACCCCCTCGAAGAGGCGTTCACCGTGCTGCTCGACATCGACGTCGACGCGGCGTGGGCGCGCGTCCATGGCAGCGACCGCCCGCTGGCCCGCAACGAGGCGGACTTTCGACGCCTCTTCGAGGAGCGTCAGCCGATGTACCGGCGGGTCGCCGATGCGGTTGTGCGAAGCGGCGACGTCGACGGTGTCGTGCTCGCCGCCGCCGGCATCCACCACGAGCTCGGCGCGCTCGACCGGCTGGGCGAGCTCGTGCCGGGCGAGGGGCCTGTGGCGCTCGTCGCCGACTCGACGGTCATGGGCATCCATGGGCCGCGCGCGCAGGAGGCGCTCGGTTCGCGGCTCGCGTCGGCGCATGAGCTGCCCCCGGGGGAGGAGGCGAAGCAGCTGCGCTTCGTCGAGCACCTCTGGTCGGAGCTGACGCTCGACCGAGGCGGGACGGTCGTCGCGCTCGGCGGCGGGTCGGTGACGGACACCGCCGGCTTCGCTGCGGCGACGTACCTCCGCGGCGTGGCCTGGGTCTCGGTGCCGACGACGCTCGTCGGCCAGGTCGACGCGGCGATCGGAGGCAAGACCGCGGTCGACATCCCGCAGGGCAAGAACCTCGTGGGCTCCTTCCACTGGCCCGCGCGCGTCGTGATCGACGAGGCGCTGCTCGAGACGCTCCCTGAGGGTCAGCGCCGACAAGGGCTGGCCGAGCTGGTGAAGACGCAGCTGCTTGCCGGCGCGGAGCTCGACGGGCGCGGCGCGGCCGCCTACAAGGCGGCGCTCTGCCTCCGCGACCCGCACGACCGCAACGTCCGGCAATGGCTCAATCTCGGGCACACGTTCGCGCACGCCCTCGAGGCGGCGGCGGGCTTCGAGCTGGCGCACGGCGATGCGGTCGCGCTCGGCCTGCTGGCGGCGCTCCGACTCTCGGGCCGCGATCCGAGCAGGGTCGAGCGGGAGCTCGATCCGCAGCCGGTCGCCGTCGACCGCGACCGCGCCTGGGACGCGCTGCTCCGCGACAAGAAGCGCTCCGGCGAGACGATCAACCTCGTGCTCCTCGGCGACGACGGGCCGGTCGTCGAGGGACGGCCGGCGGGCGAGGTTCGAGCCGCGCTGGATACGCTCATCGGGTGACTGGTCACTGATGCAAGTCCTCGTCCTGAACGGCGCGAATCTCGACGTCCTCGCGCGGCGCGACCCGAAGATGTACGGCGGCCTCAGCCTGAACGAGCTCGAGAGCCGCATCTACGGGTGGGCGCACGCGCTCGACATCACCGCACGCTGCCGGCAGACGAACAGCGAAGGCGAGTTCATCGAGTGGATCCACGACGCCTACGACAACGTCGACGCCTTGATCGTGAACGCCGGCGCGTGGAGCCACTACAGCTGGGCGATCAGGGACGCGCTCGAGCTGCTCGAGGTGCCGCTCGTCGAGGTACATCTGTCCGACATCGAAAACCGGGAGGAATGGCGGCGCTTCAGCGTCGTCGCCGACGTCGCGTCGTATCGCGTGCTCGGCAAGGGCCCGGACGGCTATCGCGAGGCGCTCGAGTATCTCGCGGGAAAGGCGGAGCAATGACGCGCCTCGCAGCGCTTGGAGAGCAGCTCGAATCGCCGCTGCTCGTCACGAACCTGACGAACGTCTTCTACCTCTGCGGCTTCGACAGCTCGAACGCGGCGCTGCTCGTGCGGCCCGGCGGCGAGACGACGCTGTACACCGACTTCCGGTACGCCGAAGCGGCGCAGGCGGTCGCCGGCGTCACGGTCGAGATGACGAAGCGTGCGCTGACGATCGACGTGGGCGAGAAGCTGAAGGGCACGGTGCAGTTCGAGGCCGATGTCCTGCCGTACCTCGAGTGGGAGCGGCTGTCGGCCGGGAAGGCGAAGCTCGTGCCGACGCGCGGGATCGTCGACGCCGTCCGCGCGATCAAGGATGCCGACGAGGTGGCGACGCTCCGGAGGGCGGCGCGGATCGCGGACCGGGCGCTCGAGGCCTTGACCGCGGAGACGTGGGTCGGCCGCAGCGAGCTGGAGCTCGCGTGGCGACTGCACGAGCTCCAGCATGCTCACGGCGCGCAGGCGCTCTCGTTCCCGTCGATCGTCGCCTCGGGGGCGAACGGCGCACTGCCGCACGCGCATCCGACCGAGGCGATCGTCGAGAAGAACTCGCTCGTGACAGTCGACTGGGGTGCGCAGGTCGACGGCTACAACAGCGACTGCACGCGCACGTTCTCGACCGGCGGAACGCTCCCGGACGAGCTTCGCCGGGCCTACGACGTCTGCCTTGACGCCCAGCTGCGAGCCGTCGCAGGCATCAAGGCGGGGATCACCGGGGTCGAGGCGGATGCGCTCGCGCGTGACCCGATCGCGGCGGCCGGCTTCGGCGACAACTTCGGCCACGGGCTCGGGCACGGCGTCGGCCTGGCCGTGCACGAGGCGCCGCGCCTCTCGACGGAGTCGACCGACACGCTCGAGGTGGGTCACAGCGTGACGATCGAGCCGGGGATCTACCTGCCGGGGCTCGGCGGCGTCCGGATCGAGGACATGGCGATCGTCCGTGAGGACGGCGTCGACCTGTTGACGGGGTTCCCCAAGGACCTGATTGAGGTGGGGTAGCGGTTCGCTACCCTCCGGCGCCGATGGCCGAGGTCATCTCCACCAACCAGTTCCGAAACGGGATGCACATCGAGCTCGAGGGGCAGACCTGGCGGATCGTCGAGTTCCAGCACGTCAAGCCCGGGAAGGGCGGCGCGTTCGTCCGCACCAAGCTGAAGTCGCTCTCGGCGGGCTCCGTCGTCGACAAGACGTTTCGGGCCGGCGAGAAGTTCAACCGCATCCGGACCGAGACGAAGAACATGCAGTACCTCTACGACTCGGGTGACGAGGTCGTGTTCATGGACGAGGAGACCTACGAGCAGCTGTCGCTCCCGCACGCCGACCTGGAGGACGAGCTGGCGTTCATGCAGCCGTCGTCGAGCGTCCAGGTGATGTTCATCGGCGGTGTGCCGTCCGGCGTCGACCTGCCGGCTTCCGTCGTCCTCGAGGTGACCGACACCGAGCCCGGGATCAAGGGCGACACCGTCTCGAATGTCACGAAGCCGGCGACGCTCGAGACCGGCGCCGTCGTCCAGGTGCCGCTGTTCGTGAACGTCGGCGACCGGATCAAGGTCGACCCGCGCGAGAAGCGCTACATCCAGCGGGCCTGAGCCCGGCACCGATCCCTCGATCGAGGGAGGAATGGGTCGTTCGGGCGCGTAGTAGGCCTCATGAAGCGCGTGGTCACCCTCATTGCCGTCGGCGTCGCCCTCATGGCGGCCAACAACGCCTACGCGGGCGCGTCGTTCAACCAGACGCTGCACGGCACGACCCAGGTCGTCGTCGCCGGCCAGACCACGTTCAGCGGCACGGGCACGCTCCCGGGCGTCGGCGCGTTCTCCTTCACCGGCTCGGAGGTCGAAGGCTGTCCCGGCGGCGAGGTCTGCTCGAAGAGCTTCCAGATCGTGCTCACCGCACCCAACGGCGACACGCTGACCATCAACGCCGACTGGTCGGTCGAATGCATCTCGTTCGACACGGGCGTACCGGTGTCCACGGGGTTGTGCGACAACGGGTTGCCGAGCTCCATCGCCTGGACGTCGAGCGGCACGGGCCGGTTCGCGAGGTATCTCGGCTCCGGGAGTGTCGGCTGGTCGGGCTCCTCAGGCCCGGGCGCCCCCGTGGCGCTGAGCCTCACCGGCTCGGTGCGCTAGCTACGCGATCAGGCTCGCGAGCAGCACACACGTCGCGACGCTCGCGAAGACGACCGCGTCGAAGACACACGTCCGCACGATCGCGAGCGCGAGGTAGGCGAGCGCCGCCGAGGGACGAATTGTCGCGCCGCGCTCGACGCGAAGCGCGCGCGACTCGAGGAACGAGTTCACGTAGATGGGCGGAAGCCTCGCGACCGCGTCGGCACGGAGCTCGGGATCGACGAGCGCCAGCTCAGGCGACATCGTGGTCATCGGCCAGACGCTCTTTCTGCGGGGAGCGGGGTTCCCCTGCGAGGAAGCGTCTAGCTCTGCTGCGTCTCGTACCGCGACTCGGCCGGCTGCGCGGCTGCGATCCGCGTCGAGATCCAGCTGACGCCGCCGCAGAGCGGGCAACCCATTTCCTCGCCGAGCGCAGGAAGCTCGTACTCGTGCTTGCACTCCACGCACCGGACCCACTCGGTCGGGTTCGCCATCGGGAGCAGGGTATCGTCCCGTGCCATGCCGCGCCTGGTCGACACGACGATCCGCGTCCTGAGCCAGGAACCGCTGGCCGGCCTGGTGCCGACGGCCGAGCTGCTTCGGCTCGCCGAGCTCCTGGACGGGGCGGGGTTCGCCTACCTCGAGGTCTCGGGCGGAGGCGTCTTCGACAACGCCGTCCGACGCGGGGTCGAGAGCCCATGGGAGCGGATCCGGGCGCTGAAGGCGCGCACGTCGACGCCGCTCGCGCTCGCCCTCCGTGGCCGGTTCCTCGTCGGCTCGCGGCCGGTGGGCAGGGACTTCGCCCGCCGGTTCGTCGCGTCGGCCGCGCAGAGCGGCATCGACGTCTTCCGACTTCACGATCCGCTCAACGACGTCGACAACCTTCGCGAGGCGGCGGAGGCGATCGTCGGCTCCGAGCGCGAGTTCGAGGCGGGGCTGCTGTACGGCAGCGGCCGCCACGAGGCGCTCGTCGACGCGGCGCGGCGGTTGCCCGAGCTCGGGGCGGCGAGGCTCTTGCTCAACGATCCCGCCGCGCTGCTTCAGCCTCATCGCGCGAGCGAGCTCGTTGCCGAGCTGCGCGAGGTCTCCGGCCTTCCGGTCGGTCTCTATGCCCAGGGTGCAGGCGGGAACGCGCTCGCCGCGGCGATCGAGGCGGCGCGCGCCGGCGCCGACGTGCTCGCGGCGACCGTCTACCCCGTCGCCCTGACGATGCACCGCGTCTCGGCGGAGGCCGCAGCGCAGGCGCTGTCCGGGCTCGGACTCTCGCCGGGCATCGACATGGACAAGCTCTGGGCCGCCGCCGACCTCGTCGACGAGCACATCGGCGACGAGCCCGTTGCGCCGCTCGCGCCGAGGATCGCGGTGCGCGCGGCCCAGCAAAAGCTTCCGGTCGGCCTCGTCGCCGCGCTCGACCAGCAGCTTCGGTCGCAGGCTGCCGGCGACCGGCTCGACGAGGTCCTCGACGAGGTCATCAGGGTGCGCGACGAGGTCGGCTCGCCGCCGCTCGCCGCGCCGATCGGGCAGATCGTCGCGTCGCAGGCGCTGGTCAACGTCCTGACCGCCAACCGGTACTCGACGATGGTGGACGAGCTGCGCGAGCTCGTCGAGGGACGGTTCGGCCGCACGCCGGGCCCGATCGCGGCCGGCCTGAGGCGTGCTGTCGAGTTGCGCACCGAGGAGAGCGCGCTCGCCGAGGACGAGCCTGTCGAGCTCGACGAGCTTCGCGAGGAAGCCGCGGGGCTCGCGTCGAGCGAGGAGGAGCTTCTGCTGCTTGCGCTCTTCGGCGAGGAGGCGGAGGCACTGCTGCGCTCGATCCGGCAGCGGTCGGGTGGTGAGGAGTCGCTCGCGGCGCGCGGCGTCGACCGGGCGCGCGCCGAGAGGATCCGCGACCTCGTTCGGATCGTCCAGGAGACAGGGATCGGCGAGATCACGATCGAAGAGGACGGCATGCGCGTCAGCGTTCGCCGCCATGCCGAGCCGAGCGCTGTGCCGATCGTCACGACGCCGACTGCGGCAGCCGACGCCGAGCTTGCCGTCGCACCGCGCGACGACGCTCTCGTGCGCGTCGAGAGCCCGATGGTGGGGACGTTCTACCGGGCGCCTTCGCCGGACGCAGCGCCGTTCGTCCAGGAGGGAGACGCGGTCGCACCCGGCCAGACCCTCTGCATCCTCGAGGCGATGAAGCTCATGAACGAGGTGAAGGCGGAGATCGAGGCGGTCGTGCGCGGGATTCACGTCGGCAATGCCGAGCCGGTCGAGTACGGCCAGCTGCTCTTCGAGCTCGAGCCGGTCGCCGGACCGCCGTTGCTCTGATGTTCACGCGTGTCCTGGTCGCGAACCGAGGCGAGATCGCGGTGCGCGTCATCCGCGCGCTGCACGAGCTCGGTGTCGAAGCGGTGGCGATCTATTCGACCGCCGACAGCGACGCGCTGCACGTGCGGATGGCCGACCACGCGGTGCGTGTCGGACCGCCGACTGCGTCGGAGAGCTATCTGCGCATCTCGAGCGTGATCGCCGCCGCGGAGACGACCGGGTGCGAGGCGGTGCATCCCGGCTACGGGTTTCTCGCCGAGAACCCTGCGTTCGTCGAGGCGTGTGTCGACAACGACCTCGTGTTCATCGGGCCGCCCGCCGACGTGATGGCGCTGATGGGCGACAAGATCTCGGCCAAGCAGGCGATGCGGGCAGCCGACGTGCCGACCGTGCCGGGGACAGAGGGCGCGACGTCACTGGCCGATGTCCGCGACGTCGCTGCAGAGGTCGGTTTCCCGCTGCTCCTCAAGGCGACGGCCGGCGGCGGCGGCAAGGGCATGCGGCTCGTCGCCGACCCGGCGGAGCTCGAGGACGCGTACCGCACCGCGTCGAACGAGGCGGAAGCGGCGTTCGGCGACGGGACGATGTACGTCGAGAAGGCGGTCGTGCCGGCACGGCACGTCGAGATCCAGGTCTTGTGCGACACCCACGGCAACGTGCTGACCCTCGGCGAGCGCGAGTGCTCGATTCAGCGCCGCCATCAGAAGCTGATCGAGGAGTCGCCGTCGGCAGCGCTCACTGCGGAGACTCGCGAGGCGATGGAGATGGCCGCGGAACGGGCCTGTCGCGCGGTGGGCTACCGAAACGCCGGGACGTTCGAGTTCCTGCTCGGCCCCGACGGGAGGTTCTACTTCATCGAGCTGAACGCACGGCTTCAGGTCGAGCACCCGGTGACGGAGATGTGCACCGGCATCGACCTCGTGCGCGAGCAGTTGCGTGTTGCCGCCGGCGAAGAGCTGTCGGTGTCGGGGCGCGCGCCGCGCGGCGGTCACGCGATCGAGATCCGTTTGAACGCCGAGGACCCGGAGCACGACTTCCGGCCGTCGCCGGGGCGGATCGCGCGGTTCCAGCCGGCGCAGGGGCCCGGCGTGCGCGTGGACACGTTCGTCGAGTCGGGCTCGGTGGTGCCGCCGTTCTACGATTCGATGATCGCGAAGCTGATCGTGTGGGACACGACACGCGCCGCGGCGATCGCGCGCGCCGAGCGAGCGCTGCGCGAGACCGCCATCGAAGGCGTGCCGACGACGCGCGATCTCGCGCTCGCCGTGCTCGCGAGCGGGCCGTTTCGCGCGGGCGACTACTCCACGTCGACGCTCGATGCGCTGAGGGCTGCGGATGGCGCTCTCGCGTAGACAGGCGCGCCGCCAGGCCCTCATGCTCCTCTACCAGTGGGATCTCTCCGGGCAGGAGATCGGGTCGCAGTACGCAGGGGAGATCGACACGTGGGCGCGCGGCGTCGCCGAAGCGGTTGCCGAGCGCGCGGTTGCGCTCGACGAGCGCATCACGGATGCGGCCGAAGGGTGGACCGCGGACCGGCTCGGCGCCGTGGAGCGGAGCGCACTACGCGTCGCGGTGCACGAGCTCGACACGCATGACGTGCCGGCGGAAGTCGCGATCAACGAGGCGGTCGCTTTCGCGAAGCGGTACGCGTCCGAGGACGCCGCTCGCCTCGTCAACGGGATCCTCGGTCGTATACAACGGGAGGTGGCATGACCGCTGAAGAGTCACTGAACAGGGCGGAGGACCTGCTCGCACGCCTCGAACAGGCGCGGCTGCGCCTCGAGGGCACCGACGACCCCAACCAGGCGATCGACATCCTCCAAGAGCTCGCGGAGCTCGCGAAAGAAGTCGAGGCGGAGCTGCAGCGCGCCAAGCGCGCCGCGGAGACCGAGGCGGTCGCGCCTCCCGATGCCCCGGCCGGCTAGCGACCTCCGGGAGCTCGTCGAGGGCTACCTCGCGGAGCTGGTGCTCGCGCCCGACCTCGGGACGCTCGAGGAGCCCATGCGGCACGCCCTGGGCGGCAAGCGTGTGCGACCCGTGCTGTGCCTCGCCACGGGCGACGCCGTCGGCGCGCGCGTCGAGGACCTGCTGCCCGCGGCGGCAGCGCTCGAGCTCGTGCATTCGTTCTCGCTCGTCCACGACGACCTGCCGGCGCTCGACGACGACCGCGAACGCCGCGGCGGGCCGTCCGTCTGGGCGCAGTACGGAGAGGCGTCCGCGATCCTCGCCGGCGACGCACTGCTCGTCGAGGCGATGCGGCTCGCACTGTCGTATCCGTCGGGCGCCGTCGCCCGCGAGCTAGTGGACGCGACGCTCACGATGATCGGCGGTCAGCAGCTCGATCTCGAAGGCGGTGCGCAGCTCGACCACCTCCACGCGCTGAAGACCGGCGCGCTCTTCCGCGCCTCGGTTATGTGCGCGCTCCGGGCGGCCGGGGTGCCGGTCGACGATCACCCGCCCTGGCGCGCGTTCGCCGCCGACGTCGGCCTGCTCTTCCAGATCGTCGACGATCTGCTCGACGGTGACGGCTACGTCGCGTCGGTCGGAGAGGACGGCGCGCGCCGCCTCGCGGACGAGACGGCGGAACGCGCGCGTCGGCGGCTCGATGGAGTCAACGCGAATACCGATGTCCTGATCGGCATCGTCGACGATCTCGCGGTTCGAACCAGTTAGGCCGTGGAGGTGCGCCGGTAGATGCCGCGGCCGAGCGCATAGACGACCAGGACGATCAGCGCGAGCACGCACAGCAGGAACCCGAACCAGCCGACCCCGCCGAGCACGCCCGTGAACCCGTGCGCGTTGTCCCAGATGCCGCTCATCACGAGGAGTGGGGCTGCGAGCACTGCGATGGTGATCATCAGCTTGTAGAGAGGACGCATGTCGAACCTCCGTGTCGTTGACCAGCCGAACGTAGGGACTGCGGCGGCCTCGGTCATCGGCGTGTGGGTTGATTCGACATCGACCGCGGGGTTGATGCGGTCGTGCGGCAGGCGCGATACCTTCGGATCGTGCGGAAACCGGATGCGCTGCTCGCCGCGGCGTTGACCGTCGCAATGGTGCTGGAGGTCGCACTCGAGCATCTGCATCCCGAGGCGCTCTCTGCGGCGTTGATGGTCGTCGGCGGCGTCTCCGTCGCCTGGCGGCGGCTCTACCCGGTCGCGGTCGGCGCAGTCGTCGTAGCGATAGGGATCGCCCAGGCGGCCGTCGGGATGTCGATGCACAGCGCGGTCTCGCCTGTGGTTGCGATCCTCGTCGTGTCGTGGTCGATCGGTGCGTACGAGGATCGTCGTCGTGCGGTGCTGGGAATCGCGCTCGTCGTCTGCGGGATGTGGCTCGCGATCGGGGTGGACGTCCTGCGCGGAACCGATCACTACCAGTCGACAGACGTCCCCTGGATCGGGACGCTCATTGCTTTGCCCGGGGTCCTCGGCCTGCTCTTCGGCTCGCGCACGAGGAGCCTGCGCGCCGCAGAGGCTCGCGCTGAGCGTCTCGAAGTCGACCGGCGTGAGGCGATCGCCGAAGAGCGGACGCGGATCGCCAGGGAGCTGCACGACGTGCTCGCACATTCGGTCTCGGTGATGACGGTCCAGGCCGGTGCGGCCGAGGAGATGTTGCGCATCGATCCTGCGCGCGCACTCGAGCCGGTGCGCGCGGTCCAGGAGACGGGCCGGCAGGCACTCGTCGAGATGAAGCGATTGGTCGGGATGCTGCGCGAGGACGGCGACGACGGCGTCCTTCCGCCGCAGCCCGGTTTCGCCGATGTCGAACGTCTCGTCGACCAGGTGCGGGAGGCGGGGCTCGCCGTCGACCTGCGGATCGAAGGAACACCGCAAACGCTCCCGATCGGCGTCGATCTCTCCGCGTATCGAGTCGTGCAGGAGGCGTTGACGAACTCGCTGAAGCACGGCGGCCACCGCGCGACGGTGACGCTGCGGTTCGAGCCGGACGAGCTCGCGATCGCAGTCGACGACGAAGGCACCGGCACGATCGACCTCGGCGGCGGCCACGGTCTCGTCGGCATGCGGGAGCGTGTCGGGATCTTCGGCGGCACCTTCGACGCCGGGCCGCGGGACGGCGGCGGCTACGCTGTCAGGGCGCTCTTGCCGCTTCGAGCCGACGCGTGACGACGATCCTGCTCGCCGACGACCAGGCGCTGGTCCGCGGCGGGCTGCGACTCATTCTCGACGCGCAGGACGATCTCGAGGTGGTGGGGGAGGCGGACGACGGCCGCGCAGCGGTCGAGCGGGCACGCGACCTTCGCCCCGATGTCGTGCTCATGGACGTGCGGATGCCCGTGCTCGACGGTATCGCCGCCACACGGATCGTCGTCGACGAAGCCCTCGCGACGAGCGTGCTCGTGCTGACCACGTTCGACGAGGACCGAGTGGTGTACGACGCGCTCAAGGCGGGCGCCAGCGGATTTCTCCTCAAGACGGTGCCGCCTGCCGAGCTCGTTGCGGCGGTGCGTACCGTCTCGGAGGGACATGCGCTGCTCGCGCCGGCCGTGACCCGGCGGCTCATCGAGGAGTTCGTGCGGCGTCCTCCACCCGGCGGGGACGCGTCGCCTGCCCTGGCCGAGCTCACCGATCGGGAACGGGAGGTGCTGACGCTCATTGCGGGCGGCATGTCGAACGCGGAGATCGCAGCACACCTCGTTGTCAGCGGCGCGACCGTGAAGACGCACGTCAACCGGATCCTCCAGAAGCTCGACCTCCGCGACCGCGTGCAGGCTGTCGTGCTCGCGTACGAATGCGGGCTCGTTCGGCCCGGCGACTGAGCGACTAGGCTCAGACCGATGTCGACGCGCTTCGGAGCTCTCGCCGAGCGCGACTTCCGGCTCGTCTTCTCCTCGACGACGATATCCGCAATCGGCGACGGCGTGTCGTACATCGCGCTCGCGTTCGCGATCCTGCAGATCTCTCACAACTCGCCGACGGCCGTCGGCATCGTCCTCGCGTCCCGGCAGGCCGCTGCTGCGATCGTGACACTGGCGGCCGGAGTGATCGCCGACCGACTGCCGCGGCATCTCGTGCTCGTCGTGGTCGCGTCGGTGCAGGCGGCCGTGCAGGGAGTCGTCGCGTTCCTGCTGCTCGGCGGCCACGCGACCGTCACGTTGCTCGCCGTGCTCGCGGCCGTGTACGGGCTGGCCGATGGGTTCGTCATTCCCGCCCAGAACGGGCTGATCCCGGCGGTCGTGAGCAGGGTGCGGCTCCAGCAGGCGAACGCGCTGCTCGGTCTCTCCCGTTCGATTCTCGGCTTCGGGGCGCCGGCGCTCGGCGGCGTCCTCGTGTCGGTCGGGAGCCCGGGCTCCGCGATCCTCGTCGACGCGGCGAGCTTCGCGGTCGCGGCAGTCCTGCTCGCGCGGGTGCGCGTCGAGCCGCGTGCCGACGTCGTCGAGCCCGAGCCCTTCCTGCGTGAGCTGCGTGAAGGCTGGAGCGAGTTTCGCCGCCAGCGCTGGATCTTCAACACGATCATCTTCTTCGGCATCGGCAACTTCGCGGCGCAAGCGTGGAGCGTGCTTGCGCCGCTCGTCGTCAAGGAGCACTACGGGGGCGCCGGGCACTTCGGGCTCGTCGGCTCCGCGTTCGGCATCGGCCTCGTCATCGGCGGCGTCATCACGCTGCGGTGGCGCCCGCACCGCCCGCTGCTCGCCTCGTGCCTGTGCGCCGCCCCGTTCGGGCTCGGGACGTGGATGCTCGCGTTTCTCGTTCCGTACCCCGTGCTGCTTGCCGCACAGGTCGTCGCGGGAGTCGGCCTCGCGATCCACCTTGCGCTCTGGTTCACGGTCTTCCAGCAGCAGGTGCCGGAAAACGCACGGGCGCGCGTCAGCTCGTATGACGCTCTCGGCTCGTTCATCCTGATCCCGCTCGGCACAGCGGTCGTGGGGCCGCTCGCCGGCCACTTCGGCGTGCGAACGACGCTGATCGTCGCCGGGGTCTTCGTTCAGGTGACGAACCTGCTCGTGCTGGCGCAGCGCGAGGTGTGGGCGATCACGTCGGAGCCGGCTCCGGCATGAAGAAGCGCCTCGACGTGCTGCTCGTCGAACGAGGCCTCGCCGAGTCGCGGGCGCAGGCACAGGCGCTCGTCATGGCGGGCCGGGTCCCGGGGCACACGAAGCCGGGTGAGCAGGTCGACGAGAGCGCACCGCTCGAGGTCGAAGCGCCGCCCCCGTATGTGTCACGGGCAGGGCACAAGCTGGCGAACGCGCTCGATGCGTTCGGTGTCGACGTCACCGGTGTCGACGCCCTCGACGTCGGCGCCTCGACCGGCGGCTTCACCGACGTCCTCCTGCAGCGCGGCGCGGCGCGCGTGATCGCGCTGGACGTCGGGTACGGTCAACTCCACTCGAAGATCCGCGACGACGCGCGCGTGACCGTGCTCGAGCGAGTCAACGCACGC